>NZ_BAAARV010000058.1:114602-138491 GCF_039532525.1 Dactylosporangium salmoneum | reverse complement strand
CCGAGTCGGTGGACGCCACGATAGCGCTCTATTCCGTTTCGCCGCCGAGCAGCTGGGTCGAGCCGCCGGCAGCCTCGATCTTCTCCTTGGCCGTCGCACTGAACTTGTGCGCGCTGACCTGCAGCTTCACGCCGCCGAGCTCGCCGTCGCCGAGGACCTTGACCAGCTCGCCCTTGCGGACGGCGCCGGCCTCGACCATCTCGGCCACGCCGACCGAACCGCCCTCAGGGAACAGCTCGGCCAGGCGTGCAAGATTCACAACCTGGAACTCGATCCGGTTGCGGTTACGGAAGCCCTTGAGCTTCGGCAGGCGCATGTGGAGGGGCATCTGCCCACCCTCGAACGCCGCCGAGATGTTCTTGCGGGCCTTGGAGCCCTTGGTACCACGACCAGCGGTCTTGCCCTTGGAGCCCTCACCGCGACCCACACGGGTCTTCTCGGTCTTGGCACCGGGGGCCGGCCGCAGGTGGTGCAGCTTGATCGTCATCGGATTACTCCACCTCTTCCACGGTGACGAGGTGCGTCACGGTGTGGATCATGCCGCGGATCTCCGGGCGGTCCTCCTTGACGACAACGTCGCGGATCCGCTTGAGCCCGAGGGAACGCAGCGTGTTGCGCTGGTTCTGCTTCGAGCCGATCTCCGACCGGATCTGGGTGACCTTCAGACGAGCCATGACTACGCCCCCACCCCGGCGCGCGCGGCCAGCATGGCGGCCGGCGCGACATCCTCGACCGGAAGGCCACGGCGAGCGGCCACGGCCTCGGGCGACTCGAGCTTCTTCAGCGCCGCCACCGTCGCGTGGACGATGTTGATGGCGTTGGAGGAGCCGAGGCTCTTGGACAGCACGTCGTGGATGCCCGCGCACTCCAGAACGGCGCGGACCGGGCCACCGGCGATGACGCCCGTACCGGCGGAGGCCGGCTTGAGCAGCACCACACCGGCCGCGTCCTCGCCGATCACCGGGTGCGGGATCGAGGCCGCGAGCCGCGGAACCTTGAAGAAGTGCTTCTTGGCCTCCTCGACGCCCTTGGCGATGGCCGCGGGCACCTCCTTGGCCTTTCCG
Source organism: Dactylosporangium salmoneum (assembly GCF_039532525.1). Classification (NCBI taxonomy): domain Bacteria; kingdom Bacillati; phylum Actinomycetota; class Actinomycetes; order Micromonosporales; family Micromonosporaceae; genus Dactylosporangium; species Dactylosporangium salmoneum. The sequence continues at coordinate 137,427 of NZ_BAAARV010000058.1, read as the reverse complement.
TAGCCGACGCCGACCGTGCCGTCGCCGTCACCGACGATGACCAGGGCGGTGAAGCTGAAGCGACGACCACCCTTCACGACCTTGGCGACGCGGTTGATCGCGACGACCCGCTCGAGGTGCGGGGTCTTCTCGGCGGGCGCGTTGCCGCGGCCGCCACCCTCGCGACGATTCTCGCGACGGCCGCCACCACCTTCTTGGGTGTTACCGGACCCGCCGCCCCTGCGCTGAGGACCAGGCATGAACGTTTCTCCTTCTTAGAACTCGAGTCCGGCTTCGCGGGCGGCGTCCGCCAGGGCCGCGATGCGGCCGGCGTACCTGTTGCCACCACGGTCGAAGACGACCTTGCCGACACCCGCGGACTTCGCCCGCTCGGCCAGGAGGGCGCCCACCTTGCGGGCCTGCGCCTTCTTGTCGCCGTCGGTGCCACGGATGGTCGCGTCGAGCGTCGAGGCCGAGGCCAGCGTGTGGCCCTTGAGGTCGTCGACGATCTGCGCGGTGATGTTCCGCAGGGAGCGGGTGACCACCAGGCGGGGACGCTCGGAGGTACCGGCGACGTGCTTGCGGATCCGGAAGTGCCGGCGAGCACGCCCCGTGCGGCGCGCGGCGGCGATGCCGCCGGAGTTGCGGCGCTTGAGCAGCGTGGCGCTCATTTCTTACCAGCCTTTCCGGCCTTGCGGCGGATGACCTCGCCCTGGTACCGCACGCCCTTGCCCTTGTACGGCTCCGGCGGGCGAATCTTGCGGATGTTGGCGGCAACCTCGCCGACCTGCTGCTTGTCGATGCCGGCGATGTGGAACACCGTGGGCTTCTCGACCGTGAAGGTGATGCCGGGCGGCGGGGTCACCAGGACCGGGTGCGAGAACCCGAGGGCGAACTCGAGGTCGCTGCCCTTGGCCGTCACGCGGTAACCGGTGCCGGCGATCTCCAGGCTCTTGCGGTAGCCCTCGGTCACGCCGACGACCATGTTGGAGACCAGCGTGCGGGACAGGCCGTGGAGCTCCTTGGCCTTCCGCTCGTCGTTCGGGCGGACGACGCTGTAGCTGCCGTCCTCGGCCCGCTCGATGGTGATCGGGGCGGCCAGGGTGTGCGAGAGCTCGCCCTTGGGGCCCTTGACGGTGACGACCGGGCCGTCGATCTTGATTTCGACGCCCGCGGGCACCGTGATCGGCTTACGTCCGATTCGAGACATGTGATGCCTTCCCTTACCAGACGTAGGCGAGGACTTCCCCGCCCACCCCTCGCTTGCGGGCCTGCTTGTCGGTCAGCAGACCCTGGGACGTCGAGATGATGGCCACGCCGAGGCCGCCCAGCACGCGCGGCATCTCGACCGACTTCGCGTAGACGCGGAGGCCCGGCTTCGACACGCGACGGATGCCGGCGAGGCTGCGCTCGCGGTTCTGGCCGTACTTGAGGTCGACGACAAGGGTCTTGCCGACCTTGCCCTCCTCCGGCTCCTGAACCAGCCACGAGGACACGTAGCCCTCGGACTTGAGCACCTCGGCGATGTTCGCCTTGATCTTCGAATATGGCATCGACACCCGGTCGTGGTACGCCTGGTTGGCGTTGCGCAGACGGGTCAGCATGTCTGCGATCGGGTCGGTCATGGTCATGGGTTTGTCAGCCTTTCTCGCCGCGGTTCCGCACCGAGCCGGTGGGCCTGCGGCGAAGGAGGATTACCAGGAAGCCTTGGAAACGCCGGGCAGTTCACCACGGTGCGCCATCTCGCGGATGCACACGCGGCACAGGCCGAACTTGCGGTAGACGGCCTTGGGCCGGCCGCAGCGCTGGCAGCGGGTGTACGCGCGCACCGCGAACTTGGGCTTCGCGGCGGCCTTGAGGACGAGAGCCTTCTTCGCCATTGGTCAGTTCTCCCTAGTTCTCACGGAAGGGGAAGCCGAGCAGCTTGAGCAGCGCGCGACCTTCCTCGTCCGTGCGGGCGGTGGTGACCACGGTGATGTCCATCCCTCGCGGCCGGTCGATGCGGTCCTGGTCGATCTCGTGGAACACCGACTGCTCGGTGAGACCGAACGTGTAGTTGCCGTTGCCGTCGAGCTTGCGCCCGTCCAGACCGCGGAAGTCGCGGATACGCGGCAGCGCGATGGACAGCAGACGGTCCAGGAACTCCCACATCCGGTCGTTGCGCAGCGTGACCTTGGCGCCGATCGGCATGCCCTCACGCAGCTTGAACTGCGCGATCGACTTGGTCGCCCGGCGGACCTGCGGCTTCTGGCCGGTGATCGTGGCCAGGTCGCGAACCGCGCCGTCGATCAGCTTGGAGTCGCGAGCAGCCTCGCCGACACCCATGTTGACCACGACCTTGACCAGGCCCGGGATCTGCATGACATTGGCGTACTTGAACTGCTCCTGCATCGCCCCGGCGATCTCGTCGCGGTAGCGCTGCTTGAGGCGCGGGTTCACCTTTTCGACCGTCGTCATCACAGTTCCTTACCGCTACGGCGGGACACGCGGACCTTCACGCCGTTGTCGTCCTCGCGGGCGCCGACGCGGGTGGCCTGGCCATCCGAGTCGATCACCATCACGTTGGAGATGTGGATGGGGGCTTCCTGCGTCACGATGCCGCCGGTCTTCGAGCCCCGCTGGGTGGTGCGGATGCGGGTGTGCTTCTTGACCCGGTTGACGCCCTCGACGACGACCTTGTCCTCGCGCGGGAGCGCGGCCAGGACCTTGCCGCGGGAACCCTTGTCCTTGCCGGCGATGACCAGGACGGTGTCGCCCTTCTTCACCTTCATGGCTACAACACCTCCGGCGCGAGCGAGATGATCTTCATGAAACGCTTGTCCCGGAGCTCACGCCCGACCGGGCCGAAGATGCGGGTACCACGGGGGTCACCGCCATCCTTGATGATCACGGCGGCGTTCTCGTCGAAGCGGATGTACGAGCCGTCCGGCCGGCGCCGCTCCTTCGTGGTCCGGACGACGACGGCCTTGACCACGTCGCCCTTCTTCACGCCGGCGCCCGGGATGGCGTCCTTCACCGTGGCCACGATGATGTCGCCGATGCCTGCATAGCGGCGACCCGAGCCGCCGAGCACGCGGATGCACAGGATTTCCCGGGCACCCGTGTTGTCGGCGACGCGCAGCCGCGATTCCTGCTGAATCACGCTTGTCTCCTAATGTCTGCCAGTTCTCGGCGCCGCGCCTCGCGGACCCGGCGCCGAGCTTGGCGGAACGACGGCCTTACTTGGCCTTTTCGAGGATCTCCACAACCCGCCAGCGCTTGGTCGCCGACAGCGGCCGGGTTTCCATGAGCAGGACGCGGTCGCCGACGCCACACGCGTTCTGCTCGTCGTGCGCCTTGAGCTTGCTCGTGCGGCGCATGACCTTGCCGTACAGCGGGTGCTTGACCTGGTCCTCGACCGCCACGACGACGGTCTTGTTCATCTTGTCGCTCACCACGAGGCCCTCGCGGACCTTGCGGCGGCCGCGCACCTCGGTGCCCGACTCGGTCGTCTGCTCGCTCATGCTCATGCCACCTCAGCCACAGCGTCGGGCGCGGCCGAAAGACCCAGCTCGCGCTCGCGCATGATCGTGTAGATCCGGGCGATGTCCCTGCGGATGACCTGCAGGCGCCCGTGGTTGTCCAGCTGGCCGGTGGCCGACTGGACGCGGAGGTTGAACAGCTCCGCCTTGGCTTCCCGCAGCTTCTCGACCAGGCTCTCGTCGGACAGCTCACGCAGCTCGGTCGCCTTGATACCGGCGGCCATCACGCATCAACCCCTTCACGCGTGACGATCCGGCACTTCAGCGGAAGCTTGTGGATCGCGCGGCGCATTGCTTCCCGGGCGATCTGCTCGTTCGGGAACGACATCTCGAACAGGATCCGGCCCGGCTTGATGTTGGCCACCCACCACTCCGGCGAGCCCTTACCGGAACCCATGCGGGTCTCGGCCGGCTTCTTGGTGATGGAGCGGTCCGGGAAGATCGTGATCCAGACCTTGCCACCACGGCGGATGTGCCGGGTCATGGCGATACGAGCGGCCTCGATCTGGCGGTTCGTGATGTACGCGGGCTCGAGAGCCTGGATACCGAACTCACCGAAGACCACGCGGGTGCCGCCCTTGGCCGGGCCGTGACGGTCCGGGTGGTGCGGCTTACGGAAGCCCTTCGGGGGCTTACGAGGGATCAGCATTCGTCAGCCCTCCTGCTGCGTCTCTGCCGGAGCGGCGGCCGCCTCGGCGGCGGGCGCGGACTCACCAGCGGCCTCGGCGGCGTGCGCGGCAGCCGCGGCGCGGCCGGCCTCGGTGCCACCGGCGGTCGTGCCGGAGGAGCCGGAGCGCCCACGACGCGGCCGCTCGGGCCGGTCGGAGCGGTCACGGCGACCACGCGGCGGGGCGGCCTCGGCCGGCGCCTCGCGACCCGGGATGGCGTCGCCCTTGTAGATCCACACCTTCACGCCGATGCGGCCGAAGGTGGTGCGGGCCTCGAAGAAGCCGTACTCGATGTTCGCGCGCAGCGAGTGCAGCGGCACCCGACCCTCGCGGTAGAACTCGGTCCGGCTCATCTCCGCGCCGCCGAGACGGCCGGAGACCTGCACCCGGATGCCGCGCACCAGCGGGTTCTTCATCGCCGACTGCATGGCCTTGCGCATCGCACGGCGGAAGCTGACCCGGCTGGACAGCTGCTCGGCCACGCCCTGCGCGACGAGCTGCGCGTCCGACTCGGGGCTCTTCACCTCGAGGATGTTGAGCTGCACCTGCTTGCCGGTGAGCTTCTCCAGCTCGGCGCGGATACGGTCGGCCTCGGCGCCCTTACGGCCGATGACGATGCCCGGGCGGGCCGTGTGGATGTCCACGCGGACCCGGTCGCGGGTGCGCTCGATGTCGACCTTGGCGATGCCGGCCCGCTCCAGGCCCTTGGACATCATCCGACGGATCTTGACGTCCTCGGCGATGTAGTCCTTGTAGAGCTTGTCGGCGTACCAGCGGGACTTCCAGTCGGTGCTGATGCCGAGCCGGAACCCGTGCGGGTGAACTTTCTGACCCATTACTCGGTCTCCTCCTCGGCCTCAGCGGTCTGCTCCGCCTGGGCCTGCTTCGCCGGAGCCTTCTTGGCCGGGGCCTTCTTCGCGGCGGCCTTCTTGGCCGGCGCGGCCTCGACCTCGTCGGTCTCGTCCGGCTCGGGCGTCACGGCCTTGGCGGCCTTCGTCGCCTTGGCCACGCCGGCCTTGGCCGCACGGGCCTGGGCCGCCGGGACGCTCTCGACCACGATCGTGATGTGGCTGGTCCGCTTGCGGATCCGGTACGCCCGGCCCTGCGCCCGCGGCCGGAACCGCTTGAGCGTCGGGCCCTCGTCGACGTAGGCCTCGGCGACCAGGAGCGAATCGGGATCGAGACGCTCGTTGTTCTCTGCGTTGGCGATGGCGCTCGCGAGCACCTTGTAAACCGGCTCGCTCGCCGACTGCGGCGCGAACTGCAGCACCGTGAGTGCCTCGCGCGCGGGCAGCCCGCGAACAAGGTTCACCACACGGCGCGCCTTCATCGGCGACACGCGCACGTGCCGCGCGATGGCCCGCGCACCGGGCACCGCCGCCTCGCTCTTCGTTGGCATCGGGAAATCCTCTTGATTCCTATCGGCTGCCTTAGCGGCGGCGGCTCTTCCGGTCGTCCTTCTCGTGACCCTTGAACGTGCGGGTCAGCGCGAACTCGCCGAGCTTGTGCCCGACCATCGCCTCGGTCACGAACACGGGCACGTGCTTGCGCCCGTCGTGGACGGCGATCGTGTGGCCGAGCATCTCGGGGACGATCGTCGACCGGCGAGACCAGGTCTTGATGACGTTCTTGGAGTTCTTGGCGTTCTGGACTTCCACCTTCTTGATCAGGTGGTCGTCAACGAACGGGCCCTTCTTCAGGCTGCGAGGCATTGCTCAGGCTCCTTAGCCGCGCTTCCGGGTGGCGTAACGCCGACGGACGATGAGACGGTCGCTCGGCTGGCCCTTGCGCCGCGTGCGGCCCTCCGGCTTGCCCTTCGGGTTGACCGGGTGGCGACCACCCGAGGTCTTACCCTCACCACCACCGTGCGGGTGGTCGATGGGGTTCATCGCGACACCGCGGACGGACGGGCGCTTGCCCTTCCAGCGCATACGGCCGGCCTTACCCCAGTTGATGTTCGACTGGTCGGCGTTGCCGATCTCACCGACGGTCGCCCGGCAGTGCACGTCGACGCGACGGATCTCGCCCGAGGGCATACGCAGCGTGGCGTACTGCCCTTCGCGGCCCAGCAGCTGAATGCCGACGCCGGCCGAGCGGGCCAGCTTGGCCCCGCCGCCCGGGCGCAGCTCCACCGCGTGAACGGTGGTGCCGACCGGGATGTTGCGCAGCGGCAGGTTGTTGCCCGGCTTGATGTCCGCGCCGGCGCCCGCCTCGACCTGGTCGCCCTGCTTGAGGTCCTTCGGGGCGATGATGTACCGCTTCTCGCCATCGGCGTAGTGCAGCAGGGCGATGCGCGCGGTCCGGTTCGGGTCGTACTCGATGTGCGCGACCTTGGCGGGAATCCCGTCCTTGTCCGCACGCCGGAAGTCGATCAGCCGGTACTGGCGCTTGTGACCGCCGCCCTGGTGGCGCGTGGTGACGCGACCGTGGACGTTGCGGCCGCCCTTGCTGGGCAGCGGGACGAGCAGCGACTTCTCCGGCGTCGATCGGGTGATCTCCGCGAAGTCGGCAACGCTCGAACCACGACGACCTGGCGTCGTCGGCTTGTATTTACGGATAGCCATCGTCTATACCCCTCAGCTGACCGGTCCGCCGAAGGCTTCGATCCGGTCACCCTCGGCGAGCTTCACCATCGCCCGCTTCGTGTCCTTGCGCTTGCCCCAGCCCGTGCGGGTGCGCTTGCGCTTGCCTTCGCGGTTGATGGTGTTGACCGACAGGACGCGGACGTTGAAGATCTGCTGGATCGCGATCTTGATTTCCGTCTTGTTGGCGTCCGGGTGCACCAGGAACGTGTACCAGTTGCGGTTGAGCTCGCTGTAGCTCTTCTCAGAGACTACCGGCTGGATGATCACGTCGCGCGGATCGGCGATCGTCGCCATGGCTCAGCCCTCCTCGTTGCTGTCGGCGTCGGCGTCGCCGCCACGCTCGGCCGGCACCCCGAGGAACTCGTTGAGCGCCTCGGCGGTGAAGACCACCTGGTCGGCGACGAGCACGTCGTGGGTGTTGAGCTGGTCGGCGACCAGCAGGTGCACCGACTGCTCGTTGCGCAGGCTCAGCCAGTTGGCCTCGTCCTCGCGGGCGAGGACGACCAGGACGCGGCGGGCGTCGGTGATGCCACGCAGCACCGCGAGCGCGCTCTTGGTCTTCGGCGTCTCGCCCTCGACGAAGGTCTCCACGACGTGGATCCGGCCGTCGCGGGCCCGGTCCGACAGCGCGCCGCGCAGGGCGGCCGCCTTCATCTTCTTGTTCACCCGCTGGCTGTAGTCGCGCGGCTGCGGGCCGTGCACGACGCCACCGCCAGTGAACTGCGGCGCGCGGATCGAGCCCTGGCGGGCGCGGCCCGTGCCCTTCTGCTTGTAGGGCTTCTTGCCGCCGCCGGCCACCTCGCCGCGGGTCTTGGCCTTGTGCGTGCCCTGGCGGGCCGCGTTGAGCTGGGCCACGACGACCTGGTGCATCAGCGGGATGCTGGCCTGCGCGTCGAAGATGTCGGCCGGCAGCTCTACGGTGCCGTTGGTCGAACCATCGACCTTACGAACGTCAACGGTGGTCATTTGGTGATGCCACCCTTCTGCGACTTCGCCTCGACCTTGGCCGCGCTGCGCAGCAGCACGAGGCTGCCCTTCGGGCCCGGGATCGCGCCCTTGACGAGGATCAGGTTGTCCTCGGACTCGATCTTCTGGATCGTGAGGTTCTGCACGGTGAAGCGCACGCCACCCATGCGACCGGCCATGCGGACGCCCTTGAAGACGCGACCCGGGGTCGCGCAGGCGCCGATGGAGCCGGGCGAGCGGTGCTTGCGCTCGACACCGTGGCTGGCCCGGAGGCCGTGGAAGCCGTGCCGCTTCATGACACCGGCGTAGCCCTTGCCCTTGCTGCGGCCGGTCACGTCGATGCGCTGACCGGCGGCGAAGGAGTCCGCGGTGATCTCCTGGCCGAGCGAGTACTCGCCCGCGTCGACGGTCCGCAGCTCGACAATGTGCCGGCGCGGGGCGACGTCCGCCTTGGAGAAGTGGCCGGCGCGCGGCTTGTTGACCTTGCGCGGGTCGATCTGACCCCACGCCAGCTGCACCGCCGAGTAGCCGTCGTTGTCGGGTGTGCGCACCTGCGTCACGACGCACGGGCCGGCCTGAACCACGGTCACGGGGACAACCTTGCCGTTGTCCCAGACCTGGGTCATGCCGAGCTTCTCACCCAGGATGCCCTTGACTTGCCTGTCCATAAGTCCGAGTCCCTACAGCTTGATCTCGATGTCGACGCCGGCCGGCAGGTCGAGACGCATGAGCGAGTCGACCGTCTTCGGGGTGGGGTCGATGATGTCGATCAGACGCTTGTGCGTGCGCATCTCGAAGTGCTCGCGCGAGTCCTTGTACTTGTGCGGCGAGCGGATCACGCAGTAGCGGTTGATCTCAGTGGGCAGCGGCACCGGCCCAGCGACCTGTGCCCCGGTGCGCGTGACCGTCTCAACGATCTTCCGCGCCGAGGAGTCGACGACCTCGTGGTCGTAGGCCTTGAGCCGGATGCGGATCTTCTGTCCCGCCATGGTGGCTTCAGTTCCCTCTCTCATGCGGGGTCTCACAACCCCGCCAAACCCCGAAGGGTCCGGTGCCGCCTATTGGAGTGTCCGACCCCCGCGGTCGGGCGTGTCGCGGCCAAGGGCCAGGCTCCGCCGCAGAACATTTCCGCTGTGGAGACCTACCCCAGGGCGCGCCACGCCCAGTCGAGGGGATCCGCGCCAGTCACAGAACTGACGCCGCGCAGAAGCGGTCGAGACTTCTCAACGAGCAGTCTCGACCGCCCCACGACGCAACCCGACCATTATGCCGCAAGCACTGCGGCAATGTGAAATCGGGGTACCTCTTGGTCGTTACTTGATGATCTTCGTCACACGACCAGCGCCGACGGTGCGGCCACCCTCGCGAATCGCGAAGCGGAGGTTCTCCTCCATCGCGATGGGCTGGATGAGCTGCACGGCCATGCTGGTGTTGTCGCCGGGCATGACCATCTCGGTGCCCTCGGGCAGCGTGACGACGCCGGTGACGTCCGTGGTACGGAAGTAGAACTGCGGCCGGTAGTTCTGGAAGAACGGGGTGTGCCGGCCACCCTCCTCCTTGGAGAGGATGTAGACGGTCGCCTCGAACTCGGTGTGCGGGGTGTTGCTGCCCGGCTTCACCACGACCATGCCGCGCTCAACGTCCTCGCGCTTGATACCACGCAGGAGCAGACCGACGTTCTCGCCGGCGCGCGCCTCGTCGAGGATCTTGCGGAACATCTCGATCGCCGTGCAGGTGGTCTTCATCGACTTGGCCTTGATGCCAACGATCTCGACCTCCTCGTTCGGCTTGAGGATGCCACGCTCGACGCGGCCGGTGACGACCGTGCCACGACCGGTGATCGTGAAGACGTCCTCGACGGGCATGAGGAACGGCTTCTCGGTCTCACGCTCGGGCTGCGGGATCGCCGTGTCGACCGCGGTCATGAGCTCCATGAGCGCGTCGGCCCACTTCTGGTCGCCCTCGAGCGCCTTGAGCGCCGAGACGCGAACGACCGGAGCGTCGTCGCCCGGGAACTCCTGGCTCGACAGCAGCTCGCGAACCTCGAGCTCGACGAGCTCGAGGAGCTCCTCGTCATCGACCATGTCGCTCTTGTTGAGCGCCACGACGATGTACGGCACACCGACCTGGCGGGCCAGCAGCACGTGCTCACGGGTCTGCGGCATGGGGCCGTCGGTCGCCGCCACCACCAGGATCGCGCCGTCCATCTGCGCGGCACCGGTGATCATGTTCTTGATGTAGTCGGCGTGACCCGGGCAGTCCACGTGGGCGTAGTGCCGGTTCTCGGTCTGGTACTCGACGTGCGCGATCGAGATCGTGATGCCGCGGGCCTTCTCCTCCGGCGCCTTGTCGATCTCGTCGAACGGCGTGTACGGGTTCACGTCCGGCATGCGGTCGTGCAGCACCTTGGTAATGGCCGCCGTCAGCGTCGTCTTACCGTGGTCGATGTGACCGATGGTGCCGATGTTGACGTGCGGCTTAGTCCGCTCGAACTTCGCCTTCGCCACTGGTGTCCTCCTGTGGACTTCTTGGTTCACGGTGCGCCGACGCTGGAAGCGCCGACGCACCCTGTCGACTTGGGTCTGGCTGGCCCCCAACTGCAGAGCAGCTAGACAGCCTCAGTCCCGCTGACACAGCCTCACGGCCAAACTACCGGTGATTACTCCCCGGTCGCCTTCGCGATGATTTCCTTCGCCACGTTCGCGGGAACCTCGGCGTAGGAGTCGAACTGCATCGAGTAGCTCGCCCGGCCCTGAGTCTTCGACCGGAGGTCGCCGACGTAGCCGAACATTTCCGAGAGCGGCACGGTCGCGCGGACGACGCGGGCACCGCCGCGCTCCTCCATCGCCTGGATCGTGCCACGCCGGGAGTTGAGGTCGCCGATGACGTCGCCCATGTTCTCCTCGGGCGTCGTCACCTCCACCGCCATCAGCGGCTCGAGGAGCACGGGGTTGGCCCGCCGGGCCGCGTCCTTCAGCACCATCGAACCGGCGATCTTGAACGCCATTTCCGAGGAGTCGACCTCGTGGTACTGGCCGTCCAGCAGCGTGAGCTTGATGCCGACCAGCGGGAAGCCGGCCAGCACGCCGTACTGCATCGCGTCCTGGGCACCGGCGTCGACCGAAGGGATGAACTCCTTCGGGATGCGGCCACCGGTGACCGCGTTGACGAACTCGTAGGTCGGGCCGTCGGCGCTGGTCTCCAGCGGCTCGAGCTTGATGATCACTCGGGCGTACTGGCCGGAGCCACCCGTCTGCTTCTTGTGGGTGTACTCGACCTTCTCCGCGACCGACTTGATCGTCTCGCGGTAGGCCACCTGCGGCTTGCCGATGTTGGCCTCGACGTTGAACTCGCGCCGCATGCGGTCGACGAGGATGTCGAGGTGCAGCTCGCCCATGCCGGCGATGACCGTCTGCCCGGTCTCCTCGTCGTTCTTGACGCGGAAGGTCGGGTCCTCCTCGGCCAGGCGCTGAATGGCGGTGCCCAGCTTCTCCTGGTCGGCCTTCGTCTTGGGCTCGATGGCCACCTCGATGACCGGCTCCGGGAAGGTCATCGACTCCAGGATGACCGGGTTGGCCGGGTCACACAGCGTGTCACCGGTGGTGGTCTGCTTGAGACCCTGCACGGCGATGATGTCGCCGGCGCCGGCGCTGCTGCGCTCCTCACGCTTGTTCGCGTGCATCTGGTAGATCTTGCCGATCCGCTCCTTGCGGTCCTTGGTGGAGTTGACCACCTGGGTGCCGGAGTCGAGCGTGCCGGAGTAGATGCGCACGTAGGTGAGCTTGCCGAGGTGCTTGTCGGTCTGAATCTTGAAGGCCAGACCGGAGAACGGCTCGTCGACCGACGGCTTGCGCAGCAGCGGCGTCTCGCCGTCCGTGGCGATGCCCTCGATGGCCGGGATGTCCAGCGGGGAGGGCAGGAAGTCCACGACGGCGTCGAGCATGGGCTGCACGCCCTTGTTCTTGAACGCCGAGCCACACACGACCGGGTTCAGCTTGCCGGCGATCGTGGCCTTGCGGATCGCGGCCTTGAGCTCCTTGACCTCGAACGTGTCGCCGTCGAGGTAGCGGACCATGATGTCGTCGTCCGTCTCGGCCAGCGTCTCGAGGAGCTTGTCCCGGTACTCGTTGGCCTGCTCGACCAGGTTCTCCGGGATCGCCTCGATGGCGTAGTCCTCGCCCTTCTGGGTCTCGCCGCGCCAGGTCAGCGCGCGCATCTCCAGAAGGTCAACGACACCGATGTGGTCGCCCTCGAGCCCGATCGGGATCTGCAGCACCAGCGGGGTGGCGTTGAGCCGGTCGACCATCATCTGCACGCAGCGGAAGAAGTCCGCGCCCGTGCGGTCCAGCTTGTTGACGAAGCACATACGCGGGACGTTGTACTTGTCCGCCTGGCGCCAGACGTTCTCGGTCTGCGGCTCCACCCCGGCAACGCCGTCGTAGACCGCCACCGCGCCGTCCAGGACGCGCAGCGACCGCTCGACCTCGACCGTGAAGTCGACGTGGCCGGGCGTGTCGATGATCTGGATCGTGTGGCCCTTCCACTCGCACTTCGTGGCGGCGGAGGTGATGGTGATGCCGCGCTCCTGCTCCTGCTCCATCCAGTCCATGACCGCCGCGCCCTCGTGGACCTCGCCGATCTTGTACGTGATGCCGGTGTAGAAGAGGATGCGCTCGGTCGTCGTCGTCTTACCGGCGTCGATGTGCGCCATGATGCCGATGTTGCGGACCTTGGCGAGGGCGGCGTCTGCGGCAGCCACTACAAATCCCTACTTCGTCTCTCGTCGGATGCTCGGTAAAGCGTCGCTTACCAGCGGTAGTGCGCGAAGGCCTTGTTGGACTCCGCCATCTTGTGGGTGTCCTCGCGGCGCTTCACCGAAGCACCGAGGCCGTTGCTGGCGTCCAGCAGCTCGTTCATGAGGCGCTCGACCATGGTCTTCTCGCGGCGGGCGCGGGAGTAGGTGCACAGCCAGCGCAGACCCAGCGTGGTGGCGCGGACCGGCTTGACCTCGACCGGAACCTGGTAGGTCGCGCCACCGACGCGGCGGCTGCGGACCTCGAGGGTCGGCTTCACGTTGTCCATGGCGCGCTTGAGCGTCACCACGGGGTCGGTGCCGGTCTTCTCCCGGGCGCCCTCGAGCGCGCTGTACACAATGCGCTCGGCGAGCTGACGCTTGCCCTCGACCAGGATCTTGTTGATCAACTGGGTGACGAGCAGGGAGTTGTAGACCGGGTCCGCCACGAGCGGCCGGCGCGGCGCGGGGCCTTTACGCGGCATGTCAGCTCTTCTCCTTCTTCGCGCCGTAACGGCTGCGAGCCTGCTTGCGGTTGCGAACGCCCTGGGTGTCCAGCGAACCACGGATGATCTTGTAACGCACGCCGGGGAGGTCCTTCACACGGCCGCCACGGACGAGCACGATCGAGTGCTCCTGAAGGTTGTGACCGACACCGGGGATGTAGGCCGTCACCTCGATACCGTTGCTCAGCCGCACACGGGCCACCTTGCGCAGCGCCGAGTTGGGCTTCTTCGGCGTGGTCGTGTACACACGCGTGCAGACGCCCCGCCGCTGCGGGCTTCCCTTGAGCGCCGGCGTCTTGGTCTTGCTCAGCTTCGCCTGGCGGCCCTTGCGGACCAGCTGCTGGATCGTAGGCACTGGGCCTGCCTCTCCCTTCGGCCTCGCGGCCGCACGTCTTCTCTTCTGTATGCCCGGCGGTGACCGGCACCCGCGGTCGGGCGTGTCGCCTATTCCGCGACCCGGCCCGTTTGATCCCAGCCCGGGGTTGTGGTCCGCACCCACCCTCACTCCCGCGGAGCGGGGCCGATGTGGGCGCACGCACGAGTTGCCCGGCAAAGCCGGGCACGAGGGGAAAGAGTACCCACCGCGAGGACGCTGGTCAAAATCGCTCGACGATATTGGCCCTCGGCCTGCTGACGGAACACTCTTCGCACCAAGAGTACCTGGTCGCCGATCGAAGTGTCCGGGGGCCTCCATTTCGCCCGCTCCGGTCCCCTCCAGGGTGGTCCCGGGTCAGAGCGCGGCCGCCAGCAGCAGCGCGAACAGGGCGAGGCCGACGCCGACGGCACCGAGGACGATGCCGCTGATCGCCATCCCCCGGCCGGTGACCTGGCCGGCCGACTGGCGGATCCGGCGGTTGCCCAGCAGGCCCAGGATCAGCGCGCCGGCCCCGATGAAGACCCCCAGAACGGTGAACGCGCCGCTCGCGGAGAGGCCCCACCCCGCCTGGGCCCCGCTCGCGCCGAGGCACATGGAGAAGAGCCCGACGAGGATCGAGGCGATGCCCGCCACCAAGGCGCCGATGGCCTGGCCGCTGGGGATCGACTGGACGGTCGGGTAGGCGACCCCGAAAGGGGTGCCCTGCACGAGGTCCACCCGCATCATCGGCGTCGTCGAGGGCGGTCCGGCGTAGGCGGGCGGCAGTATGTACGGCTGGGGCTGCGGCGGATACTGCGGCGGGTACTGCTGCTGGGGCTGCGACGGGTACGGGTTCGGCGGGTAGCCCATCAGTTCACCGTCGAGTCGAAGTCGGCGCCGCCGCGGTGCCGGGCGTAGTGCAGCAGTCCGATGATGGCCAGCACGACCAGGCCCGCGATGGCGAGCACGATGCCGGTCCAGGCCAGCCGCACGCCGCTGCGCAGGCGGCGGGCGCCGAGCAGGAAGCCGTCGGCGGCCACCAGTTCCCGGTGCGACTCGCGGGCCATGAGCAGCGCCAGCGTCGCCGGGATCACCCCGCCCAGGAACGGCCCGGTGACCACGGACAGCAGGCCCAGCCCGAACACGGCCGAGGCCTTCGTCGCACGGACCGGGTCCGGGTCCAGCGGGTGCCGGGTCGAGGACGTCACGCCTCGACTCTAGCCTGCTCCGTCCTATTTTCCGTGGGGGAGCTCCGCTCCACCCACACCCCCTCCACACGCTGGTTGCCGTGGTCGGTCGGGGGCCGGGAGCGTCAGGTGTGCGGCCTCCACAGACCACACCCACTCACTCGTACGGGCCGGGTACGCGGCCTCTACAGCGCGGGGTGCGCGGCCTCCACGGCATGGGGCCGCAGCGTGGGGTGTGCGGCCGCTGCAGCGTGGGGGCGCGGGCGCCGCAGTGTTGGGGTGCGCGGGCGCCGCGGGCCGCAGTCACACACAACGAGAAGGGGCGGGGACCCCGGAAGGTCCCCGCCCCGCTGCTCGCCGGATTTACCGGAAGGAGCCCAGGTCGAAGTCGTCCAGCGGGACGGCCTGGCCGCTGGCCGGGCCGAAGCCGTAGTCGGCCTCCGGGTAGCCGGTCATCGAGTAGACCTTCGCCTTCGCCTCCTCGGTCGGCTCGACCCGGATGCTGCGGTACTTGCTGATGCCAGTACCGGCCGGGATGAGCTTACCGATGATGACGTTCTCCTTCAGACCGATCAGCGAGTCGCTGCGCGCGTGGATCGCCGCGTCGGTCAGCACCCGGGTCGTCTCCTGGAACGAGGCCGCGGACAGCCACGACTCCGTCGCCAGCGACGCCTTGGTGATACCCATCAGGACCGGGCGGCCGGCCGCCGGCTCGCCGCCCTCGGCGACGACGCGGCGGTTCTCCGCCTCGAACATCGCGCGGTCCACGAGCACGCCCGGCAGGAACTCGGTCGAGCCGGAGTCGATGACCGTCACCCGCTTGAGCATCTGGCGAATGATGATCTCGATGTGCTTGTCGTGGATCAGCACGCCCTGCGAGCGGTACACCTCCTGGACCTCGGAGGTCAGGTGAACCTGGACCGCCCGGGGACCCATGATGCGCAGCAGCTCGTGCGGGTCGATCGTGCCCTCGGTGAGCTTCTCGCCGACCTCGACGTGCTCGCCGTCCTGGATGCGCAGCTTGACGCGCCGGCTGAGCTTGTCGTGGACGATCTCGTCGCTGCCGTCGTCCGGCACGATGATGATCTTCCGCATGCGCTCGCCGTCCTCGATGCGCACGCGGCCGGGGGTGTCGGCGATGGGCGCCTTACCCTTCGGCACGCGGGCCTCGAAGATCTCCTGGACACGGGGCAGACCCTGGGTGATGTCCTCACCCGCGACGCCACCGGTGTGGAAGGTACGCATCGTCAGCTGCGTGCCCGGCTCACCGATCGACTGGGCGGCGATGATGCCGACCGCCTCGCCGACGTCGACGGTCTTGCCCGTGGGCAGCGACCGGCCGTAGCAGGCGCCGCAGACGCCCAGCTTCGACTCGCAGGTGAGCACGCTGCGGACCCGGACGTTCTCCACGCCCGCGGCGACCAGCAGGTCGACCACGATCGAGTTGATGTCGGTGCCGCGCTCGGCGACCATCCGCCCATCCTTGTCCCGCACGTCGTCGGCGAGGGTGCGCGCGTGCACGCCCGTCTCCGCGTGGGTGTGGATGCGCAGCACGCCGTTGTCCATCTCGCCGACCGCCATCGGGATGGCGCGGTCGGTGCCGCAGTCTTCCTCGCGGATGATGACGTCCTGCGACACGTCGACCAGACGACGGGTCAGGTAACCCGAGTCGGCGGTCCGCAGCGCGGTGTCGGCCAGACCCTTGCGGGCACCGTGGGTGGAGATGAAGTACTCCAGCACGGAGAGACCCTCGCGGTACGACGCCTTGATCGGCCGCGGGATGATCTCGCCCTTCGGGTTGGCCACCAGGCCACGGATCGCGGCGATCTGGCGGAGCTGGAGGAGGTTACCGCGGGCACCCGAGTTGATCATCTTCCACAGCGGGTTCTCGCGCGGCAGCGCGCTCTCCATCTCCTTGGCCACCTCGCCGGTCGCCTTGGTCCAGATCTCGATGAGCTCGCCGCGGCGCTCCTCGGCGGTCATGAGACCACGCTGGTACTGCTTGTCGATCCGCTGCGCCTCTTTCTCGTAGCGCTCGAGGATCTCCGCCTTGCGAGGCGGCTGGATGACGTCCTCCATGCCGATGGTGACGCCGGACCAGGTGGCCCAGTGGAAGCCGGCCAGCTTCAGCGCGTCCAGGGTGGCCGCCAGCGAGACCTTCGGGAAGCGCTCGGCGAGGTCGTTGACGATCGCCGACAGCTGGCCCTTGCGGATCTCGTAGTTCACGAAGCGGTACCCCACGGGCAGCGTCTCGTTGAACAGCACCCGGCCGAGCGTGGTCTCGATCGTGACCGTCTCGCCCGCCTGCCAGCCCTCGGGGGCCTCCCACAGCGCCGCGCCCGGGCCGTTGTCGACCCCGACGATGCCCTTCAGGCGAATCCTCACCGGCGCCTGCAGGTGCAGCTCGCCGTTGTCGAACGCCATCCGCGCCTCGGCGTCGGAGCTGAACGTGCGCCCCTCGCCCGTCAGGTTCTTCTGGATGTGGGTGAGGTGGTACAGACCGATGATCATGTCCTGGGTAGGCATGGTCACCGGCTTGCCGTCGGCCGGCTTGAGGATGTTGTTGCTGGACAGCATCAGGATGCGCGCCTCGGCCTGGGCCTCGGCGGACAGCGGCACGTGCACGGCCATCTGGTCACCGTCGAAGTCGGCGTTGAAGGCGGTGCAGACCAGCGGGTGGATCTGGATGGCCTTGCCCTCGACCAGCTGCGGCTCGAAGGCCTGGATGCCCAGGCGGTGCAGGGTCGGCGCGCGGTTGAGCAGCACCGGGTGCTCCGCGATGACCTCCTCCAGCACGTCCCACACGACCGGCCGCTGACGCTCGACCATGCGCTTGGCCGACTTGATGTTCTGCGCGTGGTTGAGGTCCACCAGGCGCTTCATCACGAACGGCTTGAACAGCTCCAGCGCCATCTGCTTGGGCAGGCCGCACTGGTGCAGCTTGAGCTGCGGGCCGACGACGATGACCGAACGGCCGGAGTAGTCGACGCGCTTGCCCAGCAGGTTCTGCCGGAAGCGGCCCTGCTTGCCCTTGAGCATGTCGGACAGCGACTTCAGCGGGCGGTTACCGGGGCCGGTGACCGGGCGGCCGCGGCGGCCGTTGTCGAACAGCGCGTCGACGGCCTCCTGCAGCATCCGCTTCTCGTTGTTGACGATGATCTCCGGGGCACCCAGGTCGATCAGGCGCTTGAGCCGGTTGTTCCGGTTGATCACCCGCCGGTACAGGTCGTTGAGGTCGCTGGTGGCGAAGCGGCCACCGTCGAGCTGCACCATCGGGCGCAGGTCCGGCGGGATGACCGGGACGCAGTCCAGCACCATGCCCAGCGGCGAGTTGGCGGTGTTCAGGAAGGCCGCGACGACCTTGAGCCGCTTGAGCGCCCGGATCTTGCGCTGGCCCTTGCCGCTGCGGATCGTCTCGCGCAACAGCTCGGCCTCGTCGTCGAGGTCCAGGTTCTCCAGCAGGGCCTTGATCGCCTCGGCGCCCATGGCGCCGGAGAAGTACTCACCGAACCGGTCGCGCAGCTCGCGGTAGAGCAGCTCGTCGGTGATGAGGTTCTTGCGGTCCAGCTTGCGGAACGTGTCCATGACCTCGTCGAGGCGGTCGATCTCGCGCTGCGCCCGATCGCGGATCTGGCGCATCTCGCGCTCGCCGGCCTCCTTGACCTTGCGGCGCACGTCGGCCTTGGCACCCTCGGCCTCGAGCTCGGCCAGGTCCTGCTCCAGCTTCGCGGCGCGCTTCTCGATCTCCGAGTCGCGGGCGTTCTCCGCCTGCCGCTTCTCGGCCGACACCTCGTTCTCGAGGGTGGCCAGGTCGCGGTGGCGGGCTTCCTTGTCGACGCTGGTGATCACGTACGACGCGAAGTAGATGATCTTCTCGAGGTCCTTCGGGGCCAGGTCCAGCAGGTAGCCGAGGCGGCTGGGCACACCCTTGAAGTACCAGATGTGCGTGACCGGCGCGGCGAGCTCGATGTGGCCCATGCGCTCGCGGCGGACCTTCGCCCGGGTCACCTCGACGCCGCAGCGCTCGCAGATGATGCCCTTGAAGCGGACCCGCTTGTACTTACCGCAGTAGCACTCCCAGTCCCGGGTGGGGCCGAAGATCTTCTCGCAGAAGAGCCCGTCCTTTTCCGGCTTCAGGGTGCGGTAGTTGATCGTCTCAGGCTTCTTGACCTCGCCGTGCGACCACTGCCGGATGTCGTCGGCCGTGGCCAGGCCGATGCGGAGCTCGTCGAAGTAGTTGACGTCGAGCACTTCGTCTATGTCCTCACGATTCAGTTGCTCGGGTAATTGCTAGGTCGCGGGGCCGGCGCCCCTCGGTCAGAGGGGCACCGGCTGCGAATCAAACTTCCTCGACGCTGCTCGGCTCGCGCCGCGAGAGGTCGATGCCCAGTTCCTCGGCCGCGCGGAACACCTCGTCGTCCGTCTCGCGCATCTCGAGGGCCACGCCGTCGCTGGAGAGCACCTCGACGTTCAGGCACAGCGACTGCAGCTCCTTGAGGAGCACCTTGAAGGACTCCGGGATGCCCGGCTCCGGGATGTTCTCGCCCTTGACGATCGCCTCGTAGACCTTGACGCGTCCGAGGACGTCGTCGGACTTGATCGTCAGCAGCTCCTGCAGCGCGTAGGCCGCGCCGTAGGCCTGCATGGCCCAGCACTCCATCTCACCGAAGCGCTGGCCACCGAACTGCGCCTTACCACCCAGCGGCTGCTGCGTGATCATGGAGTACGGCCCGGTGGAGCGAGCGTGGATCTTGTCATCGACCAGGTGGTTGAGCTTGAGGATGTAGATGTAGCCAACCGCGATCGGGTCCGGCAGCGGCTCGCCGGAGCGGCCGTCGAACAGCCGCGCCTTGCCGCTCGCCCCGATCAGCTGGTTGCCGTCCCGGTTGGGCAGCGTGCTGCTCAGCAGGCCGGCGATCTCCTCTTCCTTCGCGCCGTCGAAGACCGGGGTCGCCACGTTGGTGTCCGGCTCGGACTCCCCCGCGTTGATGGACTTCAGCGCCCGCTTCCACTCGGTGTCGTCACCCTCGATCTTCCAGCCCGTCTTGGCCACCCACCCGAGGTGGGTCTCCAGTACCTGACCGATGTTCATACGGCTGGGCACACCGAGCGGGTTGAGCACGATGTCGACCGGGGTCCCGTCCTCGAGGAACGGCATGTCCTCGACCGGCAGGATCTTCGAGATGACACCCTTGTTGCCGTGGCGGCCGGCGAGCTTGTCGCCGTCCTGGATCTTCCGCTTCTGGGCCACGTAGACGCGCACCAGCTCGTTCACGCCCGGGGACAGCTCGTCGCCGTCCTCACGGCTGAACGTCCGCACGCCGATGACCGTGCCGGTCTCGCCGTGCGGCACCTTGAGGCTGGTGTCGCGGACCTCGCGGGCCTTCTCGCCGAAGATCGCGCGCAGCAGGCGCTCCTCGGGGGTCAGCTCGGTCTCACCCTTGGGCGTGACCTTGCCGACCAGAATGTCGCCGGTGACGACCTCGGCGCCGATCCGGATGATCCCCCGCTCGTCGAGGTCGGCGAGCATCTCCTCGCTGACGTTCGGGATGTCGCGGGTGATCTCCTCCGGCCCCAGCTTGGTGTCGCGCGCGTCGACCTCGTGCTCCTCGATGTGGATCGAGGTGAGGACGTCGTTCTGCACCAGCTTCTGGGACAGGATGATGGCGTCTTCGTAGTTGTGGCCCTCCCAGGGCATGAACGCCACGAGCAGGTTTCGCCCGAGCGCCATCTCTCCCTCGTCGGTGCACGGACCGTCGGCGATGACCTGCCCCGCCTCGACCCGGTCGCCCTCGAAGATCACCGGCTTCTGGTTGACGCAGGAGCCGGAGTTGGAGCGGCGGAACTTGTGCAGCAGGTACGTGCGGCGGTGGCCGTCGTCCTGGTGGATGGTCACGTAGTCGGCGCACATGTCCTCGACCACGCCACCGACCTCGGCCACGACCACGTCGCCGGCGTCGACCGCGGCACGGTACTCCATGCCGGTGCCGACCAGCGGGGACTCCGCCTTGACCAGCGGCACGGCCTGACGCTGCATGTTCGCGCCCATGAGCGCGCGGTTGGCGTCGTCGTGCTCGAGGAACGGGATCATCGCGGTCGCGACCGACGTCATCTGCCGAGGCGAGACGTCCATGTAGTCGACCTCGAGCGGCGGGACGTTGTCGACCTCACCGCCCTTCCTGCGAACCAGGATGCGGTCCTCGGCGAAGTTGCCGTCGCTCTTGAGCGGAGCGTTGGCCTGCGCCTTGACGAACCGGTCCTCCTCGTCCGCGGTCAGGTAGTCGATCTGGTCGGTGACCCGGCCGTCGATGACCTTGCGGTACGGCGTCTCCACGAAGCCGAACGGGTTGACCCGCGCGAACGTCGACAGGGCGCCGATGAGACCGATGTTGGGACCCTCGGGGGTCTCGATCGGGCACATCCGGCCGTAGTGCGACGGGTGCACGTCGCGGACCTCGAAGCCGGCCCGCTCACGGGACAGACCACCCGGGCCGAGCGCGCTCAGCCGGCGCCGGTGGGTAAGACCCGCCAGCGGGTTGGTCTGGTCCATGAACTGGGACAGCTGCGACGTGCCGAAGAACTCCTTGATCGCCGCCACGACGGGGCGGATGTTGATCAGGGTCTGCGGCGTGATCGCCTCGACGTCCTGCGTGGTCATGCGCTCGCGCACGACGCGCTCCATCCGGGACAGGCCCACGCGGACCTGGTTCTGGATGAGCTCGCCGACCGTGCGCAGGCGCCGGTTGCCGAAGTGGTCGATGTCGTCGGCCTCGTAGCCCTCTTCGCCAGTGTGCAGGCGGCAGAGGTACTCGACCGTGGCGACGATGTCCTCTTCGGTCAGCACGCCCTGGTGCATCGGCACGCCGACTTCGAGCTTCTTGTTGAACTTGTATCGACCAACCTTGGCGACGTCGTACCGCTTCGGGTTGAAGAAGAGGTTGTCCAGCAGGTTCTGGGCGTTCTCCCGCGTCGGCGGCTCACCGGGCCGCAGCTTGCGGTAGATGTCCAGCAGCGCCTCGTCCTGGCCCGCGATGTGGTCCTTCTCGAGCGTGGTCATCATGAGCTCGGACCAGCCGAACTTCTCGCGGATGCGCTCGGCCGACCAGCCGATGGCCTTGAGCAGGACGGAGACCGCCTGCCGGCGCTTGCGGTCGATGCGGACACCGACGGTGTCGCGCTTGTCGATGTCGAACTCCAGCCAGGCGCCACGGCTCGGGATCACCTTGACGCTGGTGAGGTCCCGGTCGGACGTCTTGTCCGGCTGCTTGTCGAAGTACACGCCCGGCGAGCGAACGAGCTGGCTCACCACGACGCGCTCGGTGCCGTTGATGATGAACGTGCCCTTGGGCGTCATCATCGGGAAGTCACCCATGAACACCGTCTGGCTCTTGATCTCGCCGGTGGTGTGGTTGGTGAACTCCGCGGTGACGAACAGCGGGGCACAGTAGGTGAGGTCCTTCTCCTTGCACTCCTCGATCGGGGCCTTGACCTCGTCGAAGCGCGGCGCGGAGAACGACAGTGACATCGTGCCGGAGAAGTCCTCAATAGGACTGATCTCATCGAGGATCTCCGCGAGCCCGGAACGGGCGTGCTGATCACCGGCCGTGCGGCTCTGCCAATTCTCGTTGCCAACCAGCCAGTCGAACGAGTCGGTTTGGATGGCAAGGAGGTTGGGAACCTCAAGGTGTTCGGTGATCCTGCCGAAGGAGACCCGGCGGGGAGCGTAAGCGCTCGAACTGGTCTTCGCAGGGCGGGAAGCTGCCAAGATGCGTCCTTCCGAGGACCGGTGTTGCAGACAGGCCGTTTCGCGTGCAGCCTGACGACCTCCGATGTGGAGGAGCCCACGAAGAGGCACCTCACGCCGAAGGTGAAGTCAGAAGACAGCGCAAACTAGCAGTGTAGCCGAAGGGCTAACCGCTGTCCAGCGGGCTCGTGCACGATGTTTTCAACGACCTTTGCGAAGATCGTTTCTCCACCGTCCGACCCGCTCGCGTCGGTCGTGGCCTGCGGGTCTCCTGTCGATGCGCGCAGAACCGGACCCAAGAAGGGTGGGGCGCATCGGTCGGGCCGCTCGGCCGCCGCGTCCGCGGAGGCAGTGCCTGATTAGCGTGCCTGGCCGCCCATCATCGCGTCAAGGGTTCCCACGCGCGTCGGCCCGGCGTGACAGATATCTCGCATCCCGACCACTAAGTGTTGTGGTCGGCCCCCTAGATCTTGGGGTCCTTACAGTTACCGAACAGTCACCGGACAAAAACAGCGGGCGCCC
>NZ_BAAARV010000058.1:68134-114576 GCF_039532525.1 Dactylosporangium salmoneum | reverse complement strand
AGTGCGACCTTACTTGAGGGTGACCTTCGCGCCCTCGGCCTCGAGCTTGGCCTTGGCCTTGTCGGCGGCCTCCTTGTTGGCCTTCTCGAGGACGGCCTTCGGGGCGGCCTCGACGAGGTCCTTGGCCTCCTTGAGGCCCAGGCCGGTCAGCTCGCGCACGACCTTGATGACCTGGATCTTCTTGCCGCCGTCACCCTCGAGGATGACGTCGAACTCGCTCTGCTCTTCCTTCTCCTCGACCGCAGCGGCCGGGCCGCCCGCGGCGGCGATCGCGACGGGCGCGGCCGCGGTGACCTGGAAGACGTCCTCGAACTCCTTCACGAACTCGGAGAGCTCGATCAGGGTCATCTCCTTGAAGGCCTCGAGGAGCTCGGTGTTGCTCAGCTTCGCCATGCTGGCGTTCCTTTCGAAAAGATTGGTTGATTCGACGGGCGGCGACTACTCGGCCGCGCCGCCGGATTCCTCTGCGCGCTTGTCCGCGAGCGCCTGGACGGTCCGGGCCGCCTTCGACAGCGGGGCCTGGAACAGCGCCGCGGCCTTGCTCAGGTTCGCCTTCATGGCGCCGGCCAGCTTGGCCAGCAGTACCTCGCGGGACTCCAGGTCGGCCAGGCGACGGACCTCGTCCGCGCTGATGGCCTTGCCCTCGAAAACGCCGCCCTTGATGATCAGCAGCGGGTGGGCCTTCGCGAACTCGCGAAGCCCCTTGGCCGCCTCGACCGGGTCGCCGCCGACGAAGGCGAGCGCGGTAGGACCGGAGAACAAATCGTCGAGCCCGCTGATGCCAGCATCCGTCGCGGCACGCTTCGCGAGCGTGTTCTTCGCGACGGCGTACGTGGTCTCGCGGCCCAGGCTGCGGCGCAGGGTCTTGAGCTGCGCCACGGTAAGGCCGCGGTACTCGGTCAGCACGGTGGCCGTGGAGCCCCGGAACTTGTCGGTCAGCTCCGCAACCGCGGTGGCCTTGTCGTCTCGAACCGGCTTGTCCGCCATGTCCCTCCTCTCTCGTTGCTTCGGGGTGCTGGACGGCCCCGGCAATGAAAAACGCCCCGGGCGCAGGGGCGCACGGAGCGGAGAGGACGGCACGCGGTGGCGCCGGCGATCACAGCTGTAGCACGGCCCTGCGCGGGTCGCCCGCATTGCGGCGGGACCTTCGATGTCCGCTCACGCGGACATGACCAGCGGTCTTCGGGTTTCAGTGGAAAAGAGTACGTGACGGTCTCGCCGCCGCCAAATCAGGCCCGATCTTTTCGGATTCGCCCGTATCCGGCCACCGCGATCGCGGTCCACGCCACGCCCCACAAGGTCGTGACGGCGATGGCCGGCAGGTGGGCGCCGCCGACCGTGTCGCGGGCCGCGCGCATCACCGGCGGGGCCAGCCACGGCACCGGGAAGCTCTTGAGGCCGAAGATGACGGCGAAGACGATGCCGGAGACCAGCACGGCCACCCCGCGCCCGGTCTGCATGGTCACCGCGCGGCTGGCCAGGGCGCCGAGGGCCACGGCGGGCAGCAGGAGCAGCAGGTGGGCCCAGATGCCGAGGGCCATGCCGACGTACAGCGGCGGATCCCCGGCCCTCGGGGTGGTGACGCCGCCGACGAGCCACGGCAGTACCAGCGCGATCAGGACCAGCGGCAGGCCCGCTACGGCCGCCGCGAGCAGGCCGGCCGCGATCTCCTTGGCGGCCCCGCCGACCGCGACCCGGCCGAGGCGGCGCTGCACGTCCGGCTCGACGTCGAGCAGGAGCTTGCTCTGCCAGGCGAGCACCACGAACAGGATGGCGGCGGAGACCCCGTAGGCCTCGCCGGCCTGCGCCTGGCCGCCGCCGTAGAGCACCGAGAGCACGACCAGGGCGGCCAGCAGCGGGGCGATCGCCCGGCCGGTCTGCACGAAGCCGGCCAGCCGCATGCGGATGAGCGCGATCACGACAGGGGGACCTCATCCCGTACCGTCAACACGTCGAAGCCCGCCGAGCGCAGGCGCGCGACCGTCTCGTGCGCCTCGGCCGCGTCGACGGCGAGCTCGATCACCTTCTTCGCCGCGGGCCGCTCCCCCGCGTGCACCTGGCCGTCGCGGACGTGCCAGCGGCGGGCGCCGGGCAGCCGGGCGACCTCGCCCAGATGGTCGCTGACCAGGACCGAACCGCCGCGCGCGACGACCTCGGCGACGATCGCCGGCACCTGCTCGCGGGTCTGCGCGTCCAGGCCCTCCCAGGGCTCGTCGAGGACCAGCAGGCCGGGCGGGGCGAGCAACGCCTGGACGAGGCCGACCTTCTGGGCCGAGCCCTTCGACAGCCGGCCGAGCCGGACGTCGAGGAAGTGCTCGAAGTGCAGCCGGCGCGCCCAGTGCTCGATCTCCGCGGTGCCGTCCAGGCCGCGAATGGCCGCCGTGTGCCGCAGGTGGGTACGGGCGGTGAAGGGCTGATCCGCCGGAAAGCGCTCGGGCACCCAGCCGACCACCTCGGGCCGTTCGGCGATGAGGCCCTTGGCTGGTCGCAGTACACCAGCGGCCAGCTGCAGCAGGGTGGACTTGCCGGAGCCGTTGGGCCCGGCCACGACCGCCGTCTCGCCCGGCTCCAGGGTCAGGTCAACGCCGCGCAGCGTCCAGGGCGCGCGACGGTCGTAGCGGAACCACACGTCCTGGAAACGCACCGGGACAGCGTGCCATAGACACGCTGTCCCGGGTGGTACCGCTTTGCTGTGCTTTTGCTGAGTGCTTTCGCTACTCGGCGGCGGTGGTGACGCTGTCGTCCTCGAGGAGGTTGCGCGTCTTGTTCGGGTCGACCGGGATGCCCGGGCCCATGGTGGTGGTGATGAAGACCTTCTTGAGGTACTTGCCCTTGGCGGCCGAGGGCTTGGCCCGGTTGACCTCGTCCAGCACCGCGGCGTAGTTCTCCACCAGCTGCTCATCGGTGAAGCTGGCCTTGCCGATGATCAGGTGCAGGTTGGAGTGCTTGTCGACGCGGTAGGTGATCTTGCCACCCTTGATCTCGTTGACCGCCTTGGTGACGTCCATGGTCACCGTGCCCGTCTTCGGGTTCGGCATCAGGCCGCGCGGGCCCAGGATCCGCGCGATCCGGCCGATCTTGGCCATCTGGTCGGGCGTGGCGATCGCCGCGTCGAAGTCCAGCCAGCCTTCCTGGATCCGGGCGACCAGCTCGTCGGTGCCCACGGCGTCGGCGCCGGCGGCCTCGGCCTCGGCGGCCTTCGCGCCCTGCGCGAAGACGATGACGCGGGCGGTCTTGCCGGTGCCGTGCGGCAGGTTGACCGTGCCCCGGACCATCTGGTCGGCCTTACGCGGGTCGACGCCCAGGCGCATGGCCACCTCGACGGTGGGGTCGAACTTCACGGTCGTGGTCTGCCGGGCCAGCTTGATGGCGGCCAGCGGGGCGTACAGCGCGTTGCGGTCGACGAGGTCGACCGACTTGCGGTAGTTCTTGCCGTGCTGCGGCATGGTGCTCGTTCTCCTGTGGTCTAGAGTCGGACGCCTTTGGCGTCCTCCCACTGTGTTGTTGCGGTGCTTCAGTCCTTGACGACGATGCCCATGGAGCGGGCGGTGCCGGCGATGATCTTCTCGGCCTGCTCGATGTCGTTCGCGTTCAGGTCGGCCATCTTCTTCTCGGCGACCTCGCGGAGCTGGGCCTTGGTGATCGAGCCGACCTTGTCCTTCTGCGGCACGCCCGAGCCCTTGGGCACGCCGGCGGCCTTCAGCAGGAGGCGGGCGGCCGGCGGGGTCTTGAGGATGAACGTGAACGTCCGGTCCTCGTAGACGCTGATCTGCGCCGGGATGATGTCACCGCGCTGGGACTCCGTCTGGGCGTTGTACGCCTTGACGAACTCCATGATGTTCACACCGTGCTGACCGAGGGCGGGACCGACCGGCGGAGCCGGGGTGGCCTGGCCGCCGGGCAACTGAAGCGTGAAGGTCTTGACGAGCTTCTTCTTCGGAGGCATGGCTGCTTTCGTCTTCCTGGGCTGGAATCTTGGTTGTGCGCTTATGTCTTTGCGCACGAAAGAGCGTCCGGCACTTTGGCCGGACGCTCTAGCGTACCGCAGTGGTTTTAGATCTTCGTGACCTGGTTGAAGTTGAGCTCCACCGGGGTCTCACGACCGAAGATCGAGACCAGCACCTTGAGCTTCTGCTGGTCCGCGTTGATCTCGCTGATGGTCGCCTGCAGCGACGCGAAGGCGCCGTCGGTGACGGTGACCGAGTCGCCGACCTCGAAGTCGAGGACCTTGACCTCGGGCTTGCCGGCCTTCTTGCCCTCCGCCTGCACGACGGGGGCCAGCCACTTGAGCACCTCATCCAGGGAGAGCGGCGCCGGGCGGTCGGCGCGGTCGGTCGCCCCGACGAAGCCCGTCACGCCCGGCGTGTTGCGCACGCAGGAGTAGGACTCCGGGGTCAGCTCCATCCGGACGAGGATGTAGCCGGGGAAGACCTTGTTCTGCACCTGAGTGCGCTTGCCGTTCTTGATCTCGACCTCTTCGCGGGTCGGCACCTCGACCTGGTAGATGAACTCTTCCATGTCGAGGCTCGTGATCCGGGTCTCGAGGTTGGTCTTGACCTTGTTCTCGTAGCCGGCGTAGGAGTGCACGACGAACCAGTCACCGGGCGCGAAACGCAGTGCGGCACGCAACTCGGCGACGGGGTCCTCGGCGTCGGACGTCACCGGCGGGGTGGCGGCCGTCATCACCGTCGACGCCGCTTCCTCGTGCTGCTCGTCGTCGGTTCCGGGCGTCTCGTCGAATTCCTGCACGCTGCTCACTTCCGTCTGTCTGTCTTCGCCGACGCTGTCCTGTTCAGCGTAGCCCGGAGCGCTGTGCCGCCTGCTGGCCGTTGGCCTTCTCAGCCGGTGCTGGCCCTTCCGGGCCCCCGGGCTTCGTCGGCCTTTCCCGGCCTTCCTGAGGCGGCGTCGGCCTTTCCCGGCCTTTCTGGGGCGGCGTCGGCCTTCCCTCGGGCGGCGTCGGCCTTCCCTCGGTCGGCGTCGGCCTTCCCTCGGTCGGCGTCGGCGTTATCGCAAGGCCTGGCGGCCTTACGAGTCAGCGTTGCCGTTACCGAAGGACCAGAGGACGAGCTTGGCGAAGCCGAAGTCGAGGCCACCGACGATGGCCAGCATGATGATGACGAACACCACCACGACGAGCGTGTAGGTGCTCAGCTCCTTGCGGGTCGGCCAGATTACTTTACGCAGCTCGGCGACAACCTCGCGGATGAAGTTGATGAGCCGCACAAAGATGTTGTTGGAGCCGCCCTCTTTGACCTTGGTCTGCTTGGCGTCCTTGACCTTGAGGTCCTTGGACTTCGCCTTGACCTTGCCGTTCTTGCTCGCGGCCGCGTCCTCGAGGTCGTCTTCGTCCTCGAGGTCATCCGCCGTGTCGAGGCTGTCCAGCTCCTCGGCGAACTCTTCCTCGATGGCGGCGTCCTCGGCGGTGAGCTCCTCTTCACGGCGATCGTCGGCGGGGTTGGTCCCGCGTCGCCTGCGTTCGGCCACTTTCGCCCTCTTCCGTGATCTCGCGAGTGCTCGGTCCGTGTCGGCCGGCAGCAAGACCCCGGGCCTGCGACGACCCGTCGACCACCGGTTCGGGCCCGATCGTCGGGCCACCGGCGAGAGCCGGCGGCACGCGGTCGAGCCAACCGTGACCGCTCGGTCGACGTCCCGACCTCTCGGTCGGGCACCAGACCCAGGTCAGGCCTTCGGCGCAGGGGCGACAGGACTCGAACCTGCAACCTGCGGTTTTGGAGACCGCTGCGCTACCAATTGCGCCACACCCCTTTGTGAAGAGGGCAACGTTGAGTTGCTCACCCCACGGCGGACCAGTGTACGGGTTGGAGGCGGGATATCCCAACCACCCCCCTCCACTGGTTCTGTCATTCGTTCCGGGACTCGCCCCGAACCAGTGCCTTGGCCGCCCCCAGGATCTTCTCTCCCTGGCAGGTAGCCGTCACGTCGATCTGTGCGACCCCGTCGTCCAGGAGCTTCTTCACCACTCCGCTGACCACGATCTCGGTGCCCTTGTCGTCGTCGGGCACGATCACCGGGTTGGCGAAGCGGGTGGAAAATTCCACGATCGAGGCGGTGCCGCCGACCCAGCATGCCACGGCCTGGGCCGCCAGGCCCATGGTGAGCATGCCGTGGGCGATGACCCCGGGCAGGCCCACGCCGGTCGCCTGACGGTCGCTCCAGTGGATCGGGTTGAAGTCCCCTGAGGCGCCCGCGTAGCGCACCAGATCGGCGCGGGTGACCCGGAACGTCTGGGCCGGGAATTCGGTGCCTGGCTGCATCTCAGCCCTCCCCACGGATCACGAGCCGGGTCCAGATGGTCACCACGAGCTCACCCTCGACGGTCGACACCTCGTGCCGGGTGGTCAGGAACGCGTGCCCCGCCCGGCTGCTGATCTCCTCGACGGCCATCACCACGACCAGGTGGTCGCCGGCGACGATCGGCCGCTCGTAGCGGAACGTCTGCCCGCCGTGGACGACCCGGCTGTAGTCCAGGCCGAAGGTGGGGTCGTCGACGAGCTGCTGACCGGCGTTCTGACTCAGGATGATCGCGAACGTCGGCGGGGCGATCACGTCGCGGTACCCCTTGGCCCGGGCCTCGGCGAGGTCGCGGTGCACGGGGTCGGCGGCGCGGACCGCGTCCGCGAACTCGCGGATCTTCTCCCGCCCCACCTCGTAGGGAGGGGTCGGCGGGTACACCCGGCCCATGAACGACTGATCCAGCGGCATGGCATGGAATTTACCCGGAGCGCAAGAATGCCCCGGCCTCAGGCCGGGGCATTCTTCGTGCTGGAAAATCGGGTGACGACTACCGGGTCTCGCGGTGGACGGTGTGCTTGCCGTCGCGCGGGCAGAACTTCTTCAGCTCGATGCGGTCCGGGTCGTTGCGCCGGTTCTTCTTCGTGATGTAGTTGCGCTCTTTGCACTCCGTGCACGCCAGCGTGATCTTCGGACGAACGTCGGTCGCCTTGGCCATGGCGAAGTGCCTTCCTTCAGAGCGTTCAAGTTTGGGGCGGAAATCAGATCCAGCGAACCATCATAGCGGCTCACACAGATGGACGCCCAACCGGGCGTCCCCTTGGTGCTTCTGTAGCGGTGGCCGGACTTGAACCGGCGACACAGCGATTATGAGCCGCTTGCTCTGCCATCTGAGCTACACCGCCGCGGCGGACTCGATGTCTCAAGCCCGGTCTCGAGCCCCCTTACGGAATCGAACCGTAGACCTTCTCCTTACCATGGAGACGCTCTGCCGACTGAGCTAAGGGGGCGCATCGTCTTCGTTCCCGAACACGCGCCCGCTAAGCGTACACGGCCCTTGGCCAGGCACGAAATCGACTTAGCCATTTTGGGGTTTTCCCAGCTCAGCTGGCTTGGACACCTACTGCCAGGCTACCCACTCCGGTGGGTTACCGAGCCCGGGCAGCTCGCGCTGACGGCACCGCCCGCCGCGGTCTGGGCCTGCAGCCCAGCTCAGCTCAGCTGGATCGCGCTACGGGACGGCCCGCAGCCAGCGGACCTCGCCCGCCGGCGCCTGGGCCGGATCGGCCGCGGTCTGGACCCGCAGCTCAGCTCGGCTAGCTCGCGCTACGGGACGGCCCGCAGCCAGCGGACCTCGCCCGCCGGGGCCTGGGCCGGGTCCGCCGCGGTCTGGACCTGCAGCCAGGACTCGAAGCGCTCGTACGGCAGCGGGCGGCTGAACAGGAAGCCCTGCCCCATGTCGCAGTGCATCTCCTCGAGCAGCCCGAGGGTCAGCTCGCTCTCCACGCCCTCGGCCACGACGTCGAGGTTGAAGTTGCGGGCCATGTCCACGATCGTGCGCACGATCGCCAGGTCGCCCGGCGACGTCGCCATGCCCTGCACGAAGGTGCGGTCGATCTTGACCTCCTGCACCGGCAGCCGGCTGAGGTCGGCGAAGGACGAGCGCCCGGCGCCGAAGTCGTCGACCGACAGCCGCACCCCGAGGTCGCGCAGCCGGTCCAGGGTGGGCAGCGCCCGCCCGCCGGTGAGCAGCCCCTCGTCCTCGGAGATCTCCAGGATGAGCCGGTCCGCCGGCACCCCGTGCTCCTCCAGAAGCTCGGCGATCTGCAGCGGCAGGTCCGCGTCGCCCAATGTGCGGGCCGACAGGTTGACCGCGACGGCGAGCGGCCGCCCGGCGTCGGCCCACTGGCGTGCCCGGCGGATGCCCTCCTGCAGGACGACCCCGTTGAGCCTGGCCAGCTGCCCGGTGTGCTCGGCGACGGCCACGAAGTCGGGCGGGGCGACCTGGCCGTGCACCGGATGCTCCCAGCGGGCCAGGCACTCGACCCCGACCAGCCGGCGGTCGGTGAGGGCGACCTTCGGCTGGAAGTACACCTCCAGCTCCCCGTTGGCCAGCGCCGTGCGCAGGTCGGCGGCGAGCCCGACCCGCCGCACCGCGCGGGACTGCAGCCCGGCGTTGAAGACCTGGACGATCCCCCGCGACTTGGCCACGTGCGTGGCGACGTGGGCCCGCTGCAGCAGTTCCTCGGGCTGGGCGCCGTGTTCGGGGTACACCGCCACGCCGACGTTCGTGTCCATGTCGATCGTGAGCGAGTCGATCACCATCGGGTCGCGCAGCCCGGCCCGCAGCGTCCCCGCCACCGTCACGGCCGCCTCGGCGCTCGCGGTGCGCAGCTCGATCGCGAACTCGTCGTCGCCGACCCGGGCGACCAGCGCCCCCTGCGGGGCCAACGCCTTGAGCCGGTGCGCGACCTCGACGAGCACCTTGTCCCCGGCGGCGTGCCCGAGCGAGTCGTTGACCTCCCGCAGGGCCACCACGTCGAACAGCAGCACGGCGACGACCTCGCGCGCGCTGCGCCCGCTCATCGCCTCGCCGAGGCCCTCGAGCATGCGCCGGCGGTTCGCCAGGCCGGTCAGAGAGTCATGATCCGCGTCGTACTGCAGCCGGTCCACCAACCGGCTGTTCTCCACGGCCACGCCCACGTGTGCGGCGAGCGTCTCCACCAGCCGCACGTCGTCGGAGCCGAAGGTGGGCCCGCCGCCGAGCTTCCCGGCCACTTCCAGCGCGCCGATCGAGACGCCGCTGGAACGCAGCGGCACGACGATGATGTCCTTGACGCCGGCCTCGTGCAGCGTCGCGCGCAGGTCCAGCGGCCCCATCTTGGGACCGGCGGCCACGGTCGCGCCGGTGCGCAGCGCCAGCTTGCGGAAGATGTCCGGGGTGGGCACGCTGTCGAGCAGCCCGGGGTAGTCGAACCGCGCGGACAGCAGCACCTCTTGGTGGCGCCCCTGCGAGGGCAGCCACAAGGTCGCCGAATCCGCGGCCATAAGAGCGCGGATCCGCCCGAGCAGGACGTCGGGCAGCGTGCCGTCATGATGGGTGGCGCCGACCTGCCTGGTCAGCTCGTACATCTCGGCAAGGCTCTTGTGCTGGCGCAGGAACTGGGAGTAGGCGCGGTACACGAACACCAGCACCATCACGAGCGCCACGATCAGCACGATGCCCCACCGGCTGGCCTGCAGCGTGAGCACCATGATCAGCCCGACCACGCTGTTGACGCCGGCCACCGTCAGCGCCGTGATAGCCATCCGCGACAGCACCGGCAGCAGCAGGACCCCCTGCACCACCGAGACCACGGAGCCGACGCCGATCAGAGTGATCAGGTTGTTGGCGTAGATCGCAAGCGTGAGGACGAACCAGGTCCACGGCTCGTCGCCGTGGCCGGGATGCAGGGTCACGACGACCAGCACCGCCGCCGCCATGCCGGCGAAGAAGCTGGCAAGGTTGAACGCGGCCTTGTGCCATCCCATGCGGGTCGTGATGAGCCAGATCGCGGCCGCGGTGAGCCGGACTCCGAGCGCCACGAGCGGCGGGAGGTAGAACAGCATGAGCACGACCGCTGCGTCGTTCATGTGGACGGTCACCGCCTGCCGGCGGATCTCGAAGCGCAACGGTGTGTAGACGGTCAGAATCGCAACGCCGAGCAGGATCGGCGCGTACTGCAAGTGATAGCCGACGTGCCAGGCATCCTTGGAAAGGATTACCGGCAGCGATAACAGCAGGCCCACTAGGAGCAGGGGGCTGGTGATCAGCCAGGCGTGCTTCTCCGGGCGGCTTACCGGAGCCTTAGGAGCGGGCACGTCTTCCCCAATCGACCCGGCACGGCCCAGCGCAGAATCTCATGCCCGAGCGACTTCCCGACCGGCGAGCGCGATCTGCCTGCCGTCAGTCCCAGGCGAAGTCCTCGGTCACGTACATCGGAGGCGCGGCCGGCGCGACGGCTGCGCAGCTCTCCGAGACGAGCTGCATGTGAACGGCGAGCTGCCGCTGATCGCTGGCGTGCGCGACCGCGGAGCTTAACCCGAGGGCCACCGCACTCGCACCGACAGTCACCACCAGCCGGGCTATCCACCGACCAAACATCTTGTCGCCCATCTGTTGCTCCCATGCGATCGTGGTGACACCGGAGGTCGGGTTACCCACGATCGTGCCACAAACCACGCCGGGTCCAACAGTACGGCGCCGACGATGACGCGGCCTCAGAGAAGAATCGACCATTCGGCCGATTTCAACGCCGCCGGACCGGCTATATCGGAGATCCACCCCGTGTCGCGTGCAACTTTTCCGCCATGCCAGCGGTCCCCCATCCCGCGCATGGGCCGCCCCGTTCGGCAGCACGACGCGCACTGGCTGTCACGTTACTGCTGCGACCCCGTGCGTGATGCCCAAGACCGACTCGCCACCCGCGCGTGGACGGAGTGATCGTCCACCCACGCCGGCAAGAACTGCTCTCACGTTCGCCGGTGCTCGCTCGGGCCTAACGAGTGATGCATTCCGACCCGTTAATTCCGTTCCGTACAAACAGCGCGTGTCGCCCGAGCTTTTCCCGATTCCTCCCGGGTTGTCGTCACGCCTGGTTCTCAGCATGTGCGAAAAGGTCCCCATGTCGCGTGGACGCACCCATCGACGTCTCCCCACAGCATGCGCACAGTCGGCCCGGTCACACCCCGTAAGGTCGCGTGCCCGACATCCGTGTCCGCCGCGAGGACCCGGACGGCGCCCGACGAGGCTCGCCGCACACTCTCTTTGAACGTCGCGCCGCGTTGGCGGACCGCCCACGGTCCCGGCCCGGCCACTCCGGTTCCGCTTCCCTGCCTCGGCTCCGCCTCCCTGGTCGTAGCCCCGAGCTCCCTGGTCGTAGCCCCGAGCTCCCTGGTCGTAGCCCCGAGGTTCGAGGTTCGAGGTTCGCATTAGCCGCTGAACCCGCCTGCAGCCGCTGAACCCGCCTGCGCCAGCCCTCCAGATCGGCAATCCAGCCGACTCGGTTCAACTGAGGCCCGGTTCGGCTGGCCGCGCCGAACCGGGCCATCACCTCGATCAGCCCGAGCTGACTCGGAGTGGCCGGCCATCGCGCTACAGACCGGCCCGGCGTCGTCAGCTCGCCTGGAGTTCGTTCTGTGCGACCTTGCCCCCGTGCCGCGAGCTCGACCGCGGCGCCCGCCGGCGGCCGGCGGCCTTGCGGATCTCGCGCCAGCCCCCATCGGGGTCGACGACGGCGGACTCGATCCAGCCGACCGCCTCCAGCTCGGAGCCGAACGTCCGGGTCCGCACCCTGCCCTCCGGGCCGCCGCGGCGGAGTTCGACCTGCCAGCGGCCGTCGGCCGCATTGCGTGCGAAGACGTCGCGGCGCGTCAGCCGCGACCAGGAGCCGTTCCACCACCGTCGCTCGTTCATGGGTACATCTTAGAACGGGTGTACGACAATTTTTGGTCCAGCCGAGCCCAGCCACCCGGTCGGGTGCGGTGCTAGTTTTCGAACGTGGAGCTTCCGGGCAAGGGCCTCGTCAAGGGGCTGGCCGTCACGCTGGGCACGATGACCAAGCGTGCGCACACCCAGCAGTACCCGGACGTCGAGCCGGACCTGCCACCCCGCTCGCGCGGCGTCATCGCGCTGCTCGAAGAGAACTGCACGGTCTGCATGCTCTGCGCGCGGGAGTGCCCGGACTGGTGTATCTACATCGACTCCCACAAGGAAGAGGTCGTGGTCCCGGGGGCGGCTCGCCCGCGCCAGCGCAACGTCCTCGACCGGTTCGCGATCGACTTTTCCCTCTGCATGTACTGCGGGATCTGCGTCGAAGTCTGTCCGTTCGACGCCCTGCACTGGTCGCCCGAGTTCGAGTACGCCGAGCACGACATCCGCGACCTGCTGCACGAGAAGGAGCGGCTCGAGGAGTGGGTGCCGACGGTGCCTGCGCCGCCCGCGCACGACCCCAACGGCGAGCCCGCCAAGGAGCAGACGGCCGTGACCAAGCGCGCCGCCCGCGAGGCCGGCTGAGCGTCCAGCACGCTGCGTAGCCCCGCGTAACCCTCAGCAATTTCGCCCGAGGTCCATTGGCCCGACGGTCGATTCCTGTCGTACCCGAGTGGCAGGATGTCGGCCATGAGGTTGGGGGAGCGATGACCGTAGCTGACGTGCTGACACTGGCGCTCGGCGCCGTGGCGGTGGGCGCCGGCCTGCTGGTCGTGACCACCCGGCACGTCGTGCGGGCCGGGCTCTGGCTCGTCGTCGCCCTCGGCGCGATCGCCGGCCTCTATCTGGTGCTCACCGCCGAACTCGTCGCCTGGGTCCAGGTGCTCGTCTATGTCGGCGCCGTGGTCGTGC
Source organism: Dactylosporangium salmoneum (assembly GCF_039532525.1). Classification (NCBI taxonomy): domain Bacteria; kingdom Bacillati; phylum Actinomycetota; class Actinomycetes; order Micromonosporales; family Micromonosporaceae; genus Dactylosporangium; species Dactylosporangium salmoneum. The sequence continues at coordinate 101,942 of NZ_BAAARV010000058.1, read as the reverse complement.
TCCTTCTCTTCGCGGTCATGCTGACCCGCGCCCCGATCGGGGCCAGCGACGACCTGGACCGGACCCGCTGGCCCGGCGCGCTGGTCGGGGCGGGCGCCGGGGCCGGCCTGGCCGCGCTGTTCATCGACGCGTTCCGGTGGACGCGGGTCGACCTGCCCGAGCCCGGCACCGCGGAGCGGCTCGGCGCCGCACTCTTCCGCACCTGGGTGCTGCCGTTCGAGCTGGTCTCGGTGCTCCTCCTGGCCGCGCTGGTCGGCGCGATCGTGGTGTCCCGGCCCGACATCGGCGCGGGACCGGCCCAGCGGAGGCGTGGCTGATGCACCCGACGCTCCCATTCACGATCGCGGCCCTGTTGTTCGGCATCGGGGTGTACGGCGTACTGGTCCGCCGCAACGCCGTGCTCCTGCTGATGGCCGTCGAGCTGATGCTCAACGCGGTCAACCTGATCTTCGTGACGGCCGACGCGTCGATCCGCGCCGCCGTGCCGCGCGCCGGGCAGTCGTTCGCGCTGTTCGTCATCGTGCTGGCCGCGGCGGAGATCGGCGTCGGCCTGGCCTTGATCCTGCAGCTGTACCGCCTGCGGCGCACCGTCGCCGTCGACGACCTCCCGCTGGCCGACGCCGCATCGCCGGACGCCGGGGCCAAGCCCGACGACCCGTCCGGTCCTGGCAGGCCCATCTCCCCGCCGGGCCCGCCCGGGCCGACAGAACCGGGCGAGCAGGCGGGGTCCGGCGGGCGGGCCGCGGCAGGTAATGGGGCGGGCAATACGGCCACTGCCGCCGGCGAGGCGGCTCCGGATGGGGCGGGGGTGGCGGAGTGAGCGTCGATCCGCTGGGTGCGGCGCTGCCGGCCGTGCCTCTGGGGCTCGGGCTGGCGGGGCTGCTGGTGCGGTACAGGATGCGGGGTCTTTCGGCGCTGCTCGGAGTCGGCGGGGCGGCGATCGCGCTGGCCTGTGCGGTGGCCGTCGCGCTCCGCGGGGTGCGTGGGGCGGACGCCGGGCTGACCGTGGCGGAGTTCGGGCGCGTGTCGGTGACGTTCGGCACGTGGCTCGACGGACCGGCCGGGCTGGTCGCCGTGGCGGTCGGCGTGGTCGCGCTCTGCGTCCAGGTGTATTCGGTGGCGTATCTGCACGATGACGAGCGGTACGCGCCGTACGCCGCGCAGGTGAGCCTGTTCACGGGGGCGATGCTGCTGGTGGTCGTGTCCGGGGACCTGATCGCGCTGCTGGTCGGGTGGGAGGTCATGGGCATCTGCTCGTACCTGCTGATCGGGCACGACCGGCGGCTGCCGGAGGCCCCGCGCGCGGCGGTGAAGGCGTTCCTGGTGACCCGGGTCGGTGACGTCGGGTTCCTGCTGGGGATCGTGCTGCTCGGGCTGCACGCGCACAGCTTCCGCATCGCCGACGTGCTCGCGGCGGCCGCGGGTGGGAGGCTGAGCGCCGGGGTGCTGACGGCTGCGTGCGTGCTGTTGCTGGCCGGAGTGGCGGGCAAGAGCGCGCAGTTCCCGCTGCACACCTGGCTGCCCGACGCGATGGCCGGCCCGACGCCGATCTCGGCGCTGATCCACGCGGCGACGATGGTGGCGGCCGGGGTGTATGTGGTGGCGCGGCTGTTTCCGTTGTTCGAGCGGTCGACCGCGGCGCTGGTCGTGCTCGCCGTGATGGCCTCAGTGACCATGCTGCTCGGCGCCCTCAGCGCGCTCGGGCAGGACGACATCAAGCGGGTGCTCGCCTGGTCGACGGTGAGCCAGCTGGGGTACATGACGGGGGCGCTGGCGCTGGGTGCGCCCTCGGCGGCGCTGTTCCACCTGCTCACGCACGCCGCGTTCAAGGCGCTGCTGTTCCTGGCGGCGGGGTCGGTGATCCACGCGGTCGGGACGAATCTGATGTCGGCAATGGGCGGGCTGCGGGAGCGCATGCCGGTGACCTTCTGGACCATGACGATCGGGCTGGGGGCGCTGGCCGGGGTGCCGCCGCTGGCCGGGTTCTGGAGCAAGGACGCGATTCTGGAGGCGGCGGCCGGTGATGGGCCGGTGCCGCGCGGGGTCGCGTTCATCGTGCTGGGTTCGGCGATGGTGACGGTGGCGCTGACCGCGGCGTACGTGGTGCGGCTGTGGCGGCGGACGTTCTTCGGCGAGCCGCGGACGGCGGCGGCGCGGGCCGGGCACGAGCCGGCGTGGGCGATGCGCGGGCCGCTGCTGGTCCTGGCGGTGCCGTCGGCGCTGCTCGGGCTGGCCGGGTTGGCGCCGGGCTTCGGCGCGCGGCTCGGGGCGGCCGAGCGGCTGGCCCACTTCGGCTGGACGACGCCGGTCGCGCTGGTGCTGCTGCTCGCCGGGGGCTGGCTGGGCTGGCGGCGCGATCCGGCGGCCGGGCCGGCGGACACCCGCCTGGGCCGGGTGCTGGCGAACTCCTTCTATCTGGACGCGGCGCAGGATGCCCTGGTCACGCGGCCGGTGCTGGCGCTGGCGCGGCTGGCCCGGCGTACCGATGAAGCGCTGGTCGACGGCGCGGTCGAAGGGGTCGGCGCGGGCGCGGGCGGGCTCGGTGGGCTGCTGGCGCGAACGCATGCGGGCGCGCTGCCGCGGGCCGCGACGGCGGTGATCGGCGGGGCCGTGGTGCTCGCCGCGGTGATCGTCGTGGTGCTGGGGGTGGGGCGATGACCTCCGGGCAGACGCTGCTGCTGGCCGCGCTGTTGCTGCCGGCGATCGGGGCGTTGCTGGCCGCCGGGCTGCCGGCTCGGCTCGATCGGGCCGGGCGGATCGGCGGGACGGCATTCGCCGCGGCGACGCTCGGCGTCGTGGTCGCGCTCGGGCTGTCGCGCACGGAGGGCTCTGGCACCGGGCGGATCCGGCCGTTCGCGGAGATCGACGCGCCGTGGGCGCCGACGCTGAGCCTGCGGTTCCACATCGGCGTCGACGGGATCTCGTATCCCCTGGTCGTGCTGACCGCGCTGCTGACCGTGCTGTGCTGCGTGTACTGCCTGTGGCGGGTGCCGGAGCCGGGGCGGGGACGGCTGCTGGTGGCGCTGCTGCTCGTGCTGCAGGCCGGCATCACCGGGGTGTTCCTCGCCCTGGATCTGGTCCTGTTCTTCGTGTTCTTCGAGGTCGTGCTGCTGCCGATGTACGCCGTGATCGCCGTCTGGGGCGGTGCGGACCGACGGCGGGCGGCGCGGAAGTTCGTGCTGTACACGCTCTTCGGGTCGGTGCTGCTGCTCGTCGGGGTGTTCGTGGTGGTGTCGAGGTCGGGGACCGGCGACCTCGTGGCGCTGAGCGACCCCGCCGTGCGGCCGATGTCCGCCGGCATGCAGCTGCTGGCCTTCGTACTGCTGGCGCTCGCATTCGCGGTCAAGAGCCCGCTCTGGCCGCTGCACACCTGGCTGCCGGCCGCGCACACCGAGGCGCCGACGGTCGGGTCGGTGATCCTGGCCGGGGTGCTGCTGAAGATGGGCACGTACGGGCTGCTGCGGGTCGCGGTCGGTGTGGCGCCCGACGGGGCGGCGCGCAGCGCGCCCGTGCTGGGGGTGCTGGCGACTGCCGCGATCCTGGCCGGCGGGCTGATCTGCCTGGCGCAGAGCGAGCTCAAGCGGCTGATCGCGTACTCGTCGGTGGGGCACATGGGGTTCGTGCTCCTCGGCGTCGCGACGCTCACGGCCACCGGCATGCAGGCCGCGCTCATCGGCAACATCGCGCACGGCCTGGTGACCGGGCTGCTGTTCTTCGTGGCGGGCGGGATCAAGGACCGCGCCCACACCGGCGACCTGGCCCGGCTGGGCGGGCTGCGGGAGACCGCGCCGGCGCTCAGCGGGGTGCTGGCCTACGCGGCGATCGCGTCGCTCGGCCTGCCGGGGCTGGCGGGCTTCTGGGGCGAGGCGTTCGCGGTGATGGCCTCGTTCGAGCGCGGCGGGGCGCTGTGGATCACGCTCGGCTCGCTGGCCGCGGTCGGCGCGGCGCTCGCCGCCGCGTACTTCCTGCGGCTGCTGCGACGGGTGACGCACGGCCCGGCGGCGCCCGCGGTGGCGGGCCTCGGGGTAGGCGCGCGGCTGGGCCCGGGAGAGCTGGTGGCCTGGTCCCCGCTGATCGCGCTGACGCTGGTCATCGGCGTCGCCCCGGCCCTGACCCTGCACTGGTCCAACGCCGCCGTCGAGGCGCTCGCGGAGGTGTTCGGGCGATGAGGATCGATCAGGTGGCGTTGATCCCGGCGTACGTGGCGGCGGGGACCGCGTTGCTGGCGCTGCTCGTGGATCTGTTCGTGCCGGGGCGGCGCGGGGCCGTGATCGGGGCTACGGCGCTCGGCATGGCGGGGACGGCCGGGGCGGCCATCGCGGTCGGGAGCGGGGGCGCGCACCGGGCCTCGTTCTGCCTCGGGCCGGATCAGTGCTCGCTGGTGCTCGACCCGGCGGCGGCGATCGTGGCCGGGGTGTTCGCGGCGCTGGCGCTCGGGGCGCTGGCGCTGTCGGTGCCGTTGTTGCGGACGGGCGAGGTGCCCTCCGGAGAGTACTGCTTCCTGCTGGCGAGCTCGCTGGCCGGAGCCGTGGTGCTGGGCGGCGCGCGGGACCTGATCACGCTGATCGTGGCGCTGGAGACGCTGACGCTGCCGCTGTACCTGCTGGTGGGGCTGCGGCGCGGGGCGCGGGAAGGCGCGTCGGCGGCCGTCACGTTCTTCGTGGTGAGCGTCGTGTCGACCGCCGTGGCGCTGCTCGGGGCGGCGCTGGTGTTCACGGCCACCGGGGGTGTGCACTTCGCGGACATCGCCGCCGGGGCGCTGGCGCCGTCGGCGGAGCCGCTGCTGAAGGTCGGCGTGGTGCTGCTGCTGACCGGGTTCGCGTTCAAGGTGGCGGCGGTGCCGGCGCACGCGTGGGCGCCGGCGACGTACGACGGGGCGCCGCTGCCGGTGGCCGCGTACCTGTCGACGGCGTCGAAGCTCGGGGGCGTGGTCGCGCTGCTCCTGGTGGGGGTGTCGGCGGCGCGGCCGGTCCTGTCGACGTCGGGGCTGACGCTCGCGGTGCTCGCGGTGCTGAGCATGACCGTCGGGAACCTCGTGGCGCTGCGGCAGCGGCGGATGGTCCGGCTGCTGGCGTGGTCCTCGGTGGCGCAGGCCGGGTACCTGCTGGCGCCGCTCGGGGCGCTGATCGCCACCGACGACATGACCTCGCTGCTGGTGGCGGGGGTGGTCGGGTACGCCTTCTTCTACGTGGTGCTGGAGTTCGCCGCGTTCGGGGCGGTGGTCGCGGTGCGGGGAGCCCGGGACGGCGGGGCGATCGAGGAGTACCGCGGGCTGGCGCGGCGGTCGCCGTGGTTCGCGGGCGTGCTCGTGCTGGCGCTCGCCGGGCTGGCCGGGTTGCCGCCGGGGCTCGCGGGGCTCTTCGCGAAGGTGGCGGTGGTGCAGGCGCTGCTGGGCGGGGACGCCACCTGGCTGGCCGTCGTGGTGGCGGTGAACGCGGTGATCGGGCTGGCCTACTACGTGCGGGTCGGCGCCGTGCTCTTCGCGCCGGCCGAGCCGGCTACGGGGACCCGCGCGGCGCCGGACGAGGCACGCGTGGGAGCCGGCGGGGCGCCGGACGAGGTAGGTGTTGGAGCCAGCGGGGCGGCGGGCGAGGCAGGCGTTGGAACCAGCGCGGCGGCGGGCGAGGCAGGCGTTGGAACCAGCGCGGCGGCGGGCGAGGCAGGCGTGGGAGCGGGCGCGGCGCGGGACAAGGGGGTTGTGGGGGTCGGCGCGGCGCCGGGCGAGCTGGCCGTGGGCGCTGGCGCGGCGGAGATTCCGGAGGAGCGGGCCGCCTGGCCGGTTGTCGTTTCTGTGGCGGTTGCGGTGGTTGTGGCCGTGCTGATCGGGTTTGGGCCGGAGCTGGTCATGCGGGCGGCGGGGACGTTCGGGTAGCAGCTTTCAGCTAGCTCACAGCTAGCAACGGGAAGGGGTGCGGGGAGTCGCGCTGTTATTGAAGGCATGCAGCACAGGCATTTCAACGGCTTGAAGACAGCGGCCCTCCTCGGGTTGCTCACCTCTCTGATTCTGCTTGTCGGCTACTGGCTCGGCGGTAGCACCGGTCTGGTTATCGCCGTGTTCCTGTCGCTGGCGATGAACGGGTTCTCGTACTTCTACTCGGACAAGATCGCGCTTCGGGCGATGAACGCGCAGCCGGTCAGCGAGGCGCAGGCGCCGGAGTTGTACTCGATCGTGCGCGACCTGGCGACCTCGGCGGGGCAGCCCATGCCGCGGTTGTACATCAGCCCCACGCGGCAGCCGAACGCGTTTGCGACCGGGCGGAACCCGCAGAACGCGGCGGTGGCCGTCACGGCGGGGATTCTCGAGATGCTCACGCCGCGCGAGCTGCGCGGGGTGATCGGGCACGAGCTGTCGCACGTGTACAACCGGGACATCCTGATCTCCAGCGTCGCCGGGGCGCTGGGCGGGATGATCACGATGCTGGCCAACCTGGCGATCTTCCTGCCGCTCGGCGGGTCGAACGACGACGAGGACGGGCCCGGGATGGCGGGGCTGCTCCTGATGCTCATCCTCGGGCCGCTGGCGGCGACCGTCATCCAGATGGCGATCAGCCGGAGCCGGGAGTACGAGGCGGACGAGTCCGGGGCGAAGCTGACCGGGGACCCGCTGGCGCTGGCGAGCGCGCTGCGCAAGATTCACCGGGGTACGCAGGCGCTGCCGCTGCCGGCCGACGGGCAGCTGGCCAGCCAGGCGCACCTGATGATCGACAACCCGCTCAAGGGTGGGGGGATCGCGTCGCTGTTCTCGACGCACCCGCCGATGGAGCAGCGCGTCGCCCGGCTGGAGCAGATGGCCGGGGTCACCAGCTCCCGGTAGCCGACCGGCCCCGCGAGCCGCGAGCCGCGCACCGCGAGCCGCGCACCGCGAGCCGGAAGCCGCGAGCCGCGAGCCGCGAGCCGCCTGGCTCGGGGAGCAGGGCAGGTGGCGCGGGTGAGCCACCTGGCCACGCGTGAGGTTGGTAACGACCCCAGGGAAATTAGGTCGATACTCTCGAAGGGCCCGCCGTACGATCGGCGGGCCCTTTCGCGTGGTTGCGGCTGGGTGGGATCGGAACAGGAAGGGGCAGGCCGTGCGGCAGTACCTGTCCGTGTGGCGGCTGCCCGGGGCGCCGGTGTTGCTGATCGTCGGGGTGTTCGCGCGCCTCGGGATCGGGATGGTCTCGCTGGCGCTGCTGTTGCTCCTCGAGCAGGCGCACGGGCGGTATGCGCTGGCGGCGTTGGCCTGCTCGGTGTACGCCGTGGCGGGGGCCGCCGTCAGTCCGCTGATGGGGCGGCTCGCGGATCGAGTGGGACCGGCGCCGGTGCTGATGGTCACTGGGGTGGCGTACCCGTGCTGCTTGGGCTTCTTGATCTTCGCGGGGCTGCGGGATCTGCCGCTGCCGGTCGTGCTCGGGGCCGCGGTGCTGGCCGGGGTGACCTTTCCCCCGCTGACGGCGGCGGTGCGCGGGACGTGGAACGCGCTCACCGCGGATCTGCCCGAGGTGCGGGTCACGGCGCTGGCGGCGGAGACCTCGCTGTTCGAGGTCGTGTTCGTGGTGGGGCCGATGCTCGTCGCGCTCTGCGTGGCGGTCTGGCAGCCGGCGGTGGCGCTCGGGGCGGCGGCGGTGACCACGCTCGTCGGCACGCTCGTGGTGGCGCGCGGGCGGGCGATCCGGTCGTGGCGGCGGGCAGAGGGGCACGCCCAGGCGCGGGGGCTCGGGCCGCTGCGGGTGCCTGGGTTTACGGCGCTGCTGGTGACGGCGGTCGGGCTGGGGTTCGCGTTCGGCGCGACGGGGGTGACGGTGCCGGCGTTCGCGACCGAGCACGTCGCGCACGACCCGCAGAGCGCCGGCGGGATCCTGCTGGGCGTCTGGGGAATCGGCAGCGCGGTGAGCGGGATCTGGTTCGGGACCCGGTCGCATCGGCGGGTCCGGCTGCGGTGGATGCTCGTCGCGGTGGCCGGCAGCCTGGCGATCCTCGCGGCGATGCCCAACACCACCGCGCTCGGGGCCGCGCTGATCATCGGCGGGGCGACCATCGCGCCGGCGTTGACCGTGCAGAACTCGATGGTCGGGGCGCTCGTGCCGCGGTCGATGCTCAATGAGGCGTACACCTGGCTGGTGACCGTCTCCATCGGCGCCAGTGCTGCCGGGGTGGCGGTGACCGGGCTGGTGGTGGATCGGCCGGGCGGCGCCGCGTGGGCGTTCCTGCTGGCCGGGGCGGCGGTGGCGGCCGGAGCGGTGATCGCGCCCGCAGCCCCCGCGACGGCGCCGCGAAGCACCGAAGTCCCGGCAGCGGAGAGCCCCGGAGCAGCGGTGGCGGAGAGCACCGAAGCACCGGCGGCGGGCACCGGCGCTCCGGCAGCGGGCACCGGCGCTCCGGCGGCGGCGGGCATCGAAGCACCAGCGGCGGGCATCGAAGCACCAGCGGCGGTGGGCATCGAGGCACCAGCGGCGGGCATCGAAGTGATCACGCCGGCGGCGAAAGGCATCGAACCGACCGCGCCCGTAGCGCTACTCAGCGAAGCGCCCACGCCGTCCGCGTGAAGCACCACAGCATCCGACAAAAGCCGCCGAGCGGGACACGTCACTCACACGAGCGATCGTGGCGGGGCTGGCGTGTAGGGTCAGCGGCCATGGCACAAACGATCTACGCCGTGCTGACCGAGCCCGATGAGGCATGGGAGCCCGACATCGAGATCCGCCACACCGACAGCTTCCTCCGGGTGCGGGCCGAGGAGGCGTCCACCCGCCCGCGGGAGCGGGAGGATCGAGAGGGATCGAACGAAGGTTAGGCTCTTCGGCCATGGGTGCGATCAGACCGTGGGAAGTGTTGGCGTGCTGCGTGTGCATGGTTGCCGTGGTGACCGCCATCGTCGTAACGATCGTGCTGGTGCGCCGAAACCAGCGATCCAAATAGCATGACGAATCAGACAGGTCCGGCCACGAATTGGCCGGACCTGTCTGGCAAAGGGGCTCAGTTCCGAACGATGGACTGGGCCAGCGTCGAGGTCAGGCCGCCGTCCACCGGCAGCGTGGCGCCGTGGATGTGGGCGGACTCGTCCGAGGCGAGGAACACCGCGGCGGCGGCGATCTCCGCGGCGCTCGAGAGGCGGCCGCTCGGGGTGGTCGAGACCATGCGCTCCAGCATCGGGCGCAGGTGGGTGGACCACTCCACCTCGGTCGGGCCGGGGGCGATCGTGTTGACCCGGATGCCGCTCGGGCCGAACTCCGCCGCCCACGCCGCCGTCATCGCGTGCAGGGCGGCCTTCGTGGCGCTGTAGAGCGCACTGCCGGCCAGACCGGTCAGGGCGTTGATCGAGCCGATGTTGACGATCGCGCCGGAGCCGCGGGCCTGCATCTTCGGGGCCAGGGCGGCGGTCAGCAGGTACGGGGCCTTGATGTTGGTGGCCAGCGCGGCGTCGACGACGTCCTCCGGCGTGTCGGCGGTGGGGCGGCCGCCGACCAGGTACGCGGCGTTGTTCACGAGGATGTCGACCTCCCCCACGGCGGCGGCGAAGTCCTCGATCGCGGCCTTGCCGGCGGCCAGGTCGCCCGCGACGAAGGAGGCCCTCCCGCCGGCGTCGGTGATGGCGCGGACGACCTCGGCGCCGAGGTCGGTGCGGCGGCCGGTGACGATCACGGCGGCCCCCTCGGCGGCGAACCGTTCGGCGATGGCGCGGCCGATGCCGCTGGTAGACCCGGTGACGAGGGCGATTCGGTGTACGAGACGGCTCATGGCGTACGACTCCTGATTGGACTGATCGGTCCAGCCAACGTAGCACCGAATGGACTGGGCGGTCCATCCGCCTATGATGAGACCGTGGGCACGCCATTGACGCGCAAGGGGGCCGCCACCCGGGAGCGGATCATTGCGGGGGCGGCGGTGCTGCTGCGCGAGCGCGGGGTGGACGAGGTGTCGCTCGATGACATCCGCGCGGCGACCGCGACGAGCAAGAGCCAGCTCTTCCACTACTTCCCCGAGGGGCGTTCCCAGCTACTGCTGGCCGTCGCCGAGCATGAGGCCGCGGCGGTACTGCAGGATCAGGAGCCCCATCTCAGCACCCTCGGCCCGCCGGAGTCCTGGGCGGCGTGGCGGGACGCGGTGATCGCGCGGTACGAGGCGCAGGGGACGCGGTGCCCGCTCGGGGCACTGACCCGGCAGCTGGCGCCGACCAACCCCGAGGTGCGGCCGATCGTGACCGCGCTGCTGGACACCTGGCGGGAGCGGCTGACGGAGGGCGCTCGCCGGGCAAAGGCCGCGGATCCCGAGAAGTCCGGACTCGTGCTACTCGCCGCCGTGCAGGGCGGGGTCGGCATCCTGCTCGCCACGGGCGACTCGACGGCGCTGCGAGTCGCCCTGGACGCCGCCCTTACGCCCGTTTTGCGCCCCAAAATCACGACATAACCGCTGTCAGGCGAAAAATCAGAAAAGTCGCGGCACGGAGTGCCCGACTTTTCGTGATCCAACGACGCCTACTCCGGCGGCCACCACGCCGCCGAGCGCATGTCCACCTTCTCGCCGCGCAACGGGGTCCCCTCCGACCGATGCCGCCGCAGCGCCTCCGCCTCGTGCCCCGGGACCAGCCGCCCATTGGCCGCAACCACCCGGTGCCACGGCACCCCACCCCCGTAGTGGGCCATCACCGCCCCCACCTGACGAGGGCCGCCGCGCTGCAGGAATTCGGCGATCGCGCCGTACGACATCACGCGACCTGGCGGAATGCGCTCCACAAGTGTGAGCACCATCTCTGCATAGTCCTCGTCGGCCACGATATGGGAACCTACCGCGCTGCGGCGCGGGGCACGCGGCAAGATAGTCGGCGTGCGCGAACAGGTCACCGAGGCTCGACGCATCGTTGTCAAGGTCGGGTCGTCGTCGCTGACCACCGCAGACGGAGGGCTCGACGAGAGCCGCGTCGACGCGCTGGTCGAGGCGCTCGCCGCCACGCCGGCCGAGGTCGTGCTGGTCTCGTCGGGTGCGATCGCGGCCGGGCTGGCCCCGCTCGGGCTGCCGAGGCGGCCGCGGGACCTGGCCACCCAGCAGGCGGCGGCGAGCGTGGGGCAGGGGCTGCTCATGCGCGCGTACAACGACGCCTTCGCGCGCCACGGCCGGGTGGTCGGCCAGGTGCTGCTGACCGTGGACGACGTGACCCGGCGGGTGCACTACCGCAACGCGTACCGCACGCTGCGCCGCCTGCTGGACCTGAAGGCCATCCCGATCGTCAACGAGAACGACACCGTGGCCACGCAGGAGATCCGGTTCGGCGACAACGACCGGCTGGCCGCCCTGGTCGCCGCGCTCGTCCACGCCGACCTGCTCGTGCTGCTGTCCGACGTGGACGGGCTGTACACCGGCGACCCGTCCCTGCCGACCTCGGAGCCGATCCACGACGTGCGGCGCTTCGAGGACCTGGAGGGCATCGACATCCGCAGGCCGGGCAAGGCCGGGGTCGGCACCGGGGGCATGGTCACCAAGGTCGAGGCCGCGCGGATCGCCACCACCAGCGGCATCCCGGTCGTGCTGTCCAACGCCCCGAGCGCCGGGGCCGTGCTCGGCGGCCTCGAGGTCGGCACGCTCTTCCACCGCCAGCGCAAGCGGCCCCAGGCGCGGCTCTTCTGGCTCGCCCACGCCACCAGCCCGCGCGGCCGACTGCACCTCGACCCGGGCGCGGTGCGGGCCGTGGTCGGCGGCCACGCCTCGCTGCTGGCGGCCGGCATCACCGCGGTCGACGGGCGCTTCGCCGCCGGCGACCCGGTCGACCTGGTCGACGTCGGCGGCGTCCCGGTGGCCCGCGGCCTGGTCAACTACGACGCCGAGGAGCTGCCGGCGCTGCTGGGCCGGTCCACCAACGAGCTGGGCCCCGGGTACGGCCGCGAGGTCGTGCACCGCGACGATCTGGTCCTGCTGTAGATCCTGCTGTACAAAAAGCCATGCATCGTCGCGTGCGCATCGGCTACGCCCTGGGCTCGCTCGTCACGGGCGCCTTCGGCACCGTGCCGGGGCTCCTGCTGCTGCCCTACCTGACCGACACCCTCGGCGTGGCGGCCGGCCTGGCCGGGGTCCTGGTGCTCGCGCCGAAGGCCTGGGACGTGCTGATCAACCCGGTCGCGGGGCGGATCTCCGACCGCACGCGGACCCGCTGGGGAGCCCGCCGCCCGTACCTGCTCGGCGGGGGCCTCGCGGTCGCCCTGCTCTTCGCCGCGATCTTCGCCGCCCCGGTGCGCAGCGGGCTGTACGTCGCGCTGGTCTTCCTCGCCACCGCCACCGCGTACGCCTTCTACCAGGTGCCGTACGTGGCCATGCCGGCCGAGATGACCGACGACTACGCCGAGCGGACCAGGCTGATGACCTGGCGGGTGGCGCTCCTGGCGGTGGCCATCCTGGTCTCCGGCGCCGTCGCGCCGCTGGTGACCAAGCAGTTTGGCGGCGGGATCCCGGGCCATCGGGCCATGGGGGTCTTCGTCGCCGTCCTGATTCTCCTCGGTACCGCGGGATCCTTCCTCGGCACCGCGGGCGCCCCCACCGGCCGGGTCATGGAGAGCGAGCCGAGCCTGGCCCGCCAGCTGCGCACCGCGCGGGAGAACGGCGCCTTCACCCGGCTGCTGATCTGCTTCGTCGTCCAGGCCGCCGGGATCGGCACCATGCTCGCCGGGGTCAGCTACTTCGCCACCCAGATCCTGAAGGACCCCGACACGGGCGCCACCGTGCTCTTCGCCTGCTTCGTCGGCCCGGCCCTGCTGGTCATGCCGCTGTGGTCGCGGATCGGCGCCCGGCTGGGCAAGCTGCGCGCGTACGTGCTGGCCTCGCTGGTCTTCGCCGCCGCCGCGCTGCTCATCGCGCTGGCCCCGGTCCTGCCCGCCGCCGTGGTGTACGTGCTCACCGGGCTGGTCGGCGTCGGCTACGCCGGCCAGCAGGTCTTCGGCCTGGCCATGCTGCCGGACTGCATCGCCTACGACGCGCAGCGCACCGGCCGGCGGCAGGCGGGCGTGTTCACCGGGCTGTGGACCGCCGGCGAGACGCTCGGCCTGGCCCTGGGCCCCGGCGTGTTCGCGCTGCTGCTGGCGGCCTTCGGGTACGTCTCCAGCGACTCCGGCTCGGCCGCCGCGCAGACCGATACCGCGCGCCTCGGCGTGCTGCTCGGCTTCACCGTCGTACCGGCGGTGGTGGTCGCATTGGCGCTCGTCACTCTGCGAGGCTACGACCTGGACGAAGCGCGACTGGCGCGACACCGGTTGGACGAAGCGCAGATGGCGACGAACCAGGAGGGATGAGCCGCATGGGTGCACTGCCGGAGCACGGGGTCCCGGCCGAGGAGGTCCTGGCGGAGCTGCGGGCCATGCGCGGCGGCGACCTGCCGACGCACGGCGGGCGGCTATTCGCCTACGTGTACGACCCGGGCCTGGCCGGGCTCGACGAGCTCGCGGCGGCCGCGCACGCGATGTCCGCGCACGTCAACGGGCTCGACCCGACCGCCTTCCCGTCGCTGCTGGCGATGGAGAACGACCTCGTCGGCGCGGCCGCGCAGGTCCTCGGCGGCGACCAGGGCACGGTCGGCAGCGTGACCAGCGGCGGCACCGAGTCGCTCATCCTCGCGGTGAAGGCGGCCCGCGATGCCCGCCCCGACATCGCCGCGCCGCGCCTGGTCATGCCGGTCACCGCGCACGCGGCCCTGGCCAAGGCGGCGTCCTACCTGCGGGTGAAGCTCGACACCGTGCCCGTCGACCCGGCGACGCTGCGGGTCGACCCGGCGGCGGTGGCCGCGGCGATCACCCCGGAGACGGTGCTCGTCGCCTGTTCCGCGCCGTCGTACGCCCACGGGCTGATCGACCCGGTGGAGCCGATCGCCGCGGCGGCCGCGGCCGCGGGCGTGCGCTGCCACGTGGACGCGTGCTTCGGCGGGTGGACGCTGCCGTACCTGCGCCGGCTGGGCGAGCCGATCCCGCCGTTCGACCTGTCCGTGCCCGGGGTCACCAGCATCTCGGTGGATCTGCACAAATATGCGTACGCGCCGAAGGGCGTCTCCATCCTGCTGCACCGCGACGAGTCCCTCCGCGCCGCGCAGTACTTCGGGTACGCGGACTGGCCGGGGTACACCATGGTCAACCCGGTCATCTCGTCCACCCGCAGCGGCGGTCCGATCGCCGCGGCCTGGGCGACGCTGCGCCACATCGGCGACGACGGCTACCTCGCGCTGGCCGCCCGCACGCGGGACGCCGCCACGGCGATCGCCGAGGCCGTTGCCAAGGTCCAGGACTTCGCGGTCGTACCGCGGGAGTCGACCGTCGTCGCCTTCATGTCCTCGACGATCGACCTCTTCGTGCTGGCCGACGAGCTGGCCGCGCGGGGCTGGCACACGCAGCCGCAGTTCCGCCACGGCGACATCCCGCCCTCGGTGCACCTGACCGTGACCGCGGCCGTGGCCCCGCGGGTGGAGGAGTTCGAGGCTGACCTCGCCGCCGCCGTCGCCGCCGCGCGCGAGCACGGCCCGGTCGAGCTGCCGCCGGGGATCCTGGACCTGCTGGGCGCCGCACCCGTCGAGCAGCTCGCCGGTGCGCTCGGGCTCGGCGCCGGCGGGGCGCTGCCGGAGCGCATGGCCCCCGTCAATGCGCTGCTGAACGCGGCGCCTCCCGCCGTACGAGAGCAGCTTCTCGTGGCTTTTCTCAGTCTCCTGCAGCGACCTTCACGGCGGCCGTGAGCACGAGCTGACCCAGCGCGCCGGGGACCAGGACCAGCCAGCACAGCCGCTGCAACTGGTCCTCGCGCAGCCGGGGGTAGCTGACCCGCACCCAGATCACCACGAACGACACCGCGAACACCTTGATCAGCGTCCAGGCCCACCCGAGCTGGGCGTCCAGGCCGAAGGGGCCCTTCCAGCCGCCGAGGAACAGCACCGTGGTGAGCGCGGCGATGACCACGATGCCGACGTACTCGGCGAGCAGGAAGAACGCGAAGCGCAGGCCGGTGTACTCGGTCATGTAGCCGAAGACCAGCTCGGAGTCGGCGATCGGCATGTCGAACGGCGGGCGGCGGATCTCGGCCAGGCCGGCGGTGAAGAAGATCAGCATCGCCGGCAGCTGCCAGAGCAGCCACCAGGGCCGCCAGGCCTCGACGATCCCGGACAGCGACAGCGTGCCGGCGGCCATCGCGACCGACAGCGCCGAGAGGATGAACGGCAGCTCGTAGCCGAGCAGCTGGGCCGCCGCGCGCAGGCCGCCGAGCAGCGCGTACTTGTTGGCGCTGCTCCAGGCGGCCATCAGCACCGCGACCACCCCGACGCCGACCACCGCGAGCACGAAGAACAGCCCGATGTCGAGCTTCTGGGCGACCAGCCCGTGTGGGCCGAGCGGGATCACCAGCAGTACCACCAGGTATGGCAGCAGCGCGATCACCGGGGCCAGCCGGAAGACCGCCCGGTCGGCCGAGCGCGGGGTGATGTCCTCCTTCTGCACGAACTTGACGCCGTCGGCGACGAGCTGGGCCCAGCCGTGGAAGGCGCCGGCGTACATCGGCCCGAGCCGCCCCTGCATGTGCGCCATGACCTTGTGCTCGGCCTGGCCGACGATCAGCGGCAGGGTGAGGAAGGCCACGACGACCGCCAGGACGCGGATCGCCACATCCAGCCAGATCGGCATCAGCCGCGCCTCCCCGGCCACTCGTCGGGGTCGGGCACGCCCGGCGGGCGCATCGGCGCGCGCTTGGCGACCGCGTGCTCGCTCTCCCCCGGCTCCTTGGCCCCGGGCCACGGCTTGGCCACGCGCGAGGCCAGCACGAACTCCTTGCGCAGTGGGTGGCCCTCGAACTCCGGCGGGAGCAGCAGCGGGTCGAGCCCGGGGTGGCCGGTGAAGCCGATGCCGAACATCTCGTGGGTCTCGCGCTCGTGCCAGGCCGCACCGGGGAACGTCCTCGTGATGGACGCGATCGCGGGCGCGGAGCGCGGCAGCTCGGCCCGCACCAGCACGCCGTGCTTGCGCTCGGTCGACCAGAGGTGGGCCACGATCAGGAACCCGCCGGGCAGCTCGTCGACGGCGGAGAGCCAGTCGAAGAAGTCGCAGCCCAGCCCGGTCTTCGCCTGCTCCATCGCGTCGACCCAGCGCTCGGCCGGCACGTCGACCGTGGCCCGGGCGAACTTGCCGCCGCCGCTCTCGGAGGCCTCCCCCGCGCCCAGAAGCTCGACGAGCCGGGCGCCGATCTCGGCCGGGGTCACGGCCGCACCGGCGGCGCGGTCAGGGCCTTCACGTCGGGCCGCGGGGTGCCGCCCAGCCCGGCCTGCTCCCCCGCGATCTTCTCCTGCAGCCGCATGATGCCGTGCAGCAGCGCCTCGGGGCGCGGCGGGCAGCCGGGGACGTAGACGTCGACGGGGATGAGCTGGTCCACGCCCTTGGTCACCGAGTAGGAGTCCCAGTACGGCCCGCCGCAGTTGCTGCAGGCGCCGAAGCTGATGACGTACTTCGGCTCGGGCATCTGGTCGTAGAGGCGCTTGATGGCCGGGGCCATCTTGTCGGTCACGGTGCCGGAGACGACCATGAGGTCGGCCTGGCGGGGACCGTGCGCAAAGGGGATGACGCCCAGGCGCATGAAGTCGTGGCGACCCATGGACGTGGCGATGAACTCGATCGCGCAGCAGGCCAGCCCGAAGTTGAACACCCACAGGGAGTATCGGCGCCCCCAGTTGAGCACGAACTTGATCGGCTCGCCCAGCACTCCCGACATGGCCACAGCCTACTCGTGGAACCGAGGGCGGGCGACGACCCGTTCGCCCGCCCTCGACCGTTGCTCTCAGCAGGTCACGCCGGCGCATCCGCTGGGGTCGCCGGTAGAGGTGTTGCCGCCGCCGTCGATGACCGACCCGGCGTCGGCGAAGACCCCGTAGCTGGCGTTGTTCAGGGCGGTGTTGTTCTTCACCGTGACCTTCGCCCCGCTGACCGTGGCGAAGTGCAGCCCGTCGGCCACCGGCCGCCCGAGCCGGTCGCTGACCCCGCCCGTGAACCCGTTGCCGTCGAACGTGTTGCCCGACACGGTCGCCACCGAGGTGCTCGTCGTCGCCGACACCTCGAACAGCACGCCGGCCGCGGTGTTGCCGGTGAAGTTGTTCCCGGAGATGTTCGTCCCGGTGATCGTGGCCAGGTCGCTGACCCTGGTCTTCACCCCGATCCCGTTGCCGCTGAACGTGTTGCCGAGGATCTGCGCCCCGAACCCGGTCGGGTCGATCACGAGCCCCACGCCGGCGCCCTGGATGGTGTCGTTCTGGAACAGCCCGCCCTGCGACGTCGACGAGTACGCGATCGGCGCCCGGGTGAACGTGCTGTTGGTCAGCTTCACCGTGTTGGACTGGCTGATCGAGACGCTCCCGTCGGTCGCCGACCCGAGGTCGAACAGGAACGAGTTGGACGAGGTGGCGGTGAGCGGCGCATGGTCGAGCGCGACACCGTTGAACTGCACGCCGGTGCTGAGCGCCACCTGCACCGAGCCGGAGGTGACGCTGCCGCCGTTCACGTGGGTGTCGTTGCCGTTCTGCACCTTGATCCCGACGCCGTTCTGCACGGCGAGGTTGCTGAGGATCGCGCGCTTGGAGGCGGTGACGAACACCCCGGTGGCGAACCCGCTGATGCCACCGTTGGTGACGGTCACGTCGTTGGCGTACGAGCCGACCTGCACGCCGGTGCCCGTCCCGGTGCCGATGACGTTGTACCCGCCGAGGTCCACGGTGATCCCGGCCGCCCCCACGATGAGCGCATTGCCGGTGCAGTTGAGATCGCTGGTGAGCGTGACGCTACTGGTGATCACGGAGCCACACGCGGGGTTGGCGAGGGCCTGGGTGGCGGGGGCCGCGGCGAGCCCGATTCCGACGGCCACGGCGACGAGAACGTGCCGGGCCAAGCGGGACTGGTTGCGCATGAGTCACGTCCTTCTGGATCGACAGAGGGCGAACTATTGATCCAGAGGCTATCGACGAACGTGTTTGCGTGGTGTCCCGCTGCGCACTTCGCCCATCCCGGCCATTTGCGAGCGCCGCCTTGCATATCTGACGCAACCGGTCACCACCTGCTGACCCGTCTCCACGCCGTCACGCGGGCGCCGTCCGGCGTACTTAATAGCTCTTACCGTTCTTGGTCAACGAAGCCGAGGCGGCGGTTCATCGCGATCGCGGACGCGTTGAGCGGGTGGTGCATCGTCATGACCCGCCGGTAGCCCGACGAGCGGACGAGGCGGATGCCGAGGAGTTTCAGCGCCAGCGACAGACCTTGGCCGCGATACGGCGCGAGCACGCCGGTCATCTCGTTGAACGCATATCCCTCCGCCGGGTGCAACGACGTCGCGGACATCCCGATCCACTCGCCATCGCGAACCGCGAGGACGACTCCGCCCGGGTGGAAGCTCGGCACCTCGATGCGCTTCGCCACGTACTCGTCGTAGCAAAGAACGCTCCCCGTTGCGGGATATCGGCCGAGCACGTCTTGTTGAGTTCGTACAACGCCCGGCGGTGCTCAGCCGTGTCGCCGAGCTCGACGAACGTCGTGAACCCGATGCCTGACTCGCACGCCCTCCGCAGATACGGCTCGAAGTCCTCTTCGTTGAACCCGTCCACGTCCAGTTGAAGGCGTACCCAATCCACCATGGTCGAAGCCTAATATTTGCGCAATGACGGCCTTCGTGCGATCCAGGTTTGTACAAATCTCCGCCGGCTGCGTGACGGTCGCCGTGATGCTCGGCGGATGCACCTCCATGCAGAAGGCTCCTGGCACACGAGCGTCGGGCTCTGCATCGTCGGCCCCGCGCCCCTCCGCTTCGCCGCCGGTACTGACCGCACCCCCGCCCGTGCCGGCCAATCTGAAGACCCTGGCGACCGTGCAGCCGCGCTCCGGCGCGTACGGCACGCAGGTCGCCGCCGAGCCCGGAAAGCTCTACGTGCTGTTCTACTGCCTGGGCGGCAAGCTGGTCGTCGACATCGAGGGCATCGCGGCGCTGCCGTTTACGTGCTCCGACACCGAAGTCGTGCCCTACGGCAACGAAATCGAGATCACCCAGACCGGGCCTATCAAGGTCACCATCACACCGGACGACGGGCGGATCGTCTGGACGATGAGCATCGCCGAGTAGCTCGAGCAACCGAAGGTCGGCCGGACCGGCGGGACCGACACTAGGGGCCTGTCACCGGAGTTTCCCCTGGTGACAGGCCCTGTAACCTTGCCGGTGGCGGGTAGAGGATTCGAACCTCTGTAGCTCTCGCGACGGATTTACAGAGTGCCGACAAATCTGGCTTCTATTCACGCCCGACCAGGTGTTTGCAAGGTCCCGTTGTCGCTCGCGGGATCGCCGCCCACGGTCTGCCCAGGGCTCCTTCAGCCTCTAGAACCTGGGTTCATTAGCAAGTACCCACGGCCCGGCGTTCCGCTGGCGGAATGCGCGAGGTTTTTTTTGAAAGGGTCTCCGAGGGAAACAGCACCGTTGCTCCAGTGATCAGCGCCGCAATGGCCAGCATCCACAGCTGGAAGCTCGTCGGCCTATCGCCGAAACCGGCCGCTGCCGCTGCCGCGGCGCCGATAGCCATCATGATCGGCCTCGCGGACCGAACGAGGCTCACTGACCGATCCTGACGGGACGAGCGCACGCATTGAGTCTGGCCGAAGCATGCAACCTCAACAGCAAGATGAATTACCCCAACGCTCCTGTGATCTTGGCATTGATGACGTCGACGCAGTTGGCGTACACGTTCAGCAGGACCGCGACGCCGTGGCCCAGGCGGCGGGCGATCTCCGTTGGCGGCACACCGGCATTCAGCCAGAGCGACGCCGCCGCATTGCGTAGGCCATACGGCCGACGAGCCAGCGGCGAGGCGACCTGTTCGGGACTCAGCGCCTTGATCCGCGCCATCTGCCACCACCGGCTGCAGATCGAGGACGACAGTGGCCCGCCATGGATGCTCCCGGAAGAGCCGGCCATCCTCGGTCACTCCGAACGTCTCTACGTGGTGGCGCAACATCGCGACGAGCTGCGGCGGTAGCGGAACAGGCCGAGTCTCCGACCGCGCCCGGTGCTTCAGCCCTCGCCGCTCGTGTGCCGCGCCGTCGTTCGTCCAGTGCGACCCGACGTGTGGTGCTGTCTCAGCGAGCACCGCCAAGAAGGCGGCCACCCGCTCGGCCCGTTTGCCGAAACTTCGGATGCCGTCGAGCAGTAAGGCGACTTGGTCTGGGTTCGCCACCACCCGCCGGTCGATCGCCTGCGCGATCTCCGGCTTCTGCGCACGACGAGCCGGCACTGCGCTACGGAGCCGGGGGGAGGGGTGCCAACTTCAGGAACGCCGCCCGCGCTCGGCCTGCTGGCGGCGCAAGCGCCGGCATCGGCCGGCGCGGCGAACCACGAGGCCTCAGACGCTCCGCAGTACGTTGTCCGAACTGCCACCCATCCGGTGAAGGGCAGAGGACAAGACGACCGCCGTACCCGGCACTACCGGCCCAGCAGCGACCCGGTGTCGAGCTGGAACGGGAACGGCCGGTCCGAGGCGAGCACAGCGCCGCTCGTGGCTGCAGCGTGCTCGCTGCGTGGGGGAGTTGCACTGGAAGGAGGGTGGCCTCGTGCTGGTGGTGACGCAGCGCGGCGAGGCGGCCGGGGTGGAGATGGCGTACCACGCGGCCGGCGAGGCGCCAGCAATCGCGTTTCTCGACAAGGCGGTCATGCGTAGGCTGCGCGACAGCCTCGACGAGGCGCTACGCGCTCTTGCTGCTGCGTAGGCGCATCGACGCGAATCCCGGCGCCCATGCCTCCAGCGGTGCTCTAAACAACTGGCGGTCGCTTTAACGCAAACAACCTCCATGCCGGGAGCGGAGGTTCTTTGGCGTACGTGGCGACGGGCGTCGCACAAAATCCTAAGCGACGATCCGTCGCCCGTGCCGCGTCCGGGGAACCTGATTATCGGTTATTCAAGTCAAATGACATCCGCACTCTTTCTCCTGCGGTCGCTCTTGGGAAGTAGATGGCACTAATAGTTGCCCCGGTCGCGTGGATCCCCGTCCTCGTCATGCGCGAATTCCTGCTCTTGTGGTTGCCCGTCAATAAGTCGGCTATCGATTGGGCTCCATAGCTCTTTTCCAGATTCAAGCCCACGTAGGACTTCAAACCGGTGTCGTCCCGCCTGGATGCCGGCACCTGGCCTGGAATCTGACCGATCCGTGCCGTGCGATGCGTCGACCAACGCTCCGCTGACGTCGGTGACCGACACTCCTCGCGCGCGATATCCATCGATAGTGTTCAGCAGGCCGTACTCCGCCTGAAGCACGCGTCTCCTTCGTTCGATCTTCGCTACATCTGCGGCGGCGTTGGATTCGAACCAGGCGCGCCGCACCTCTCCGGGCCATCGAGCAATCTGGGGGCCGCGCTTGATCACAAAGCCAACGAAGGCAAGGGATGCATACACCCAACCGTTGTGAAGGACTGACGAGAAGAGCTCGACGACAAGCGAGCCGCTGTGCAGTCGTATCTTCGGAGTTTTAACGTCGATGAGTGTCGAAAACTGGGAAGGAGTGTCGAACACCCAAAGGCCCGTATCGTAAATGATTTGTAGGGATTGCAGAACGTATGTTCCTTGCGCGAGATTGAACTCCCCTGTCGGATCCTGCGTTTCAAAGGTTAGATAAATTGACGAGGCACGTTGAGCCTCAGTCCTTTCCGCCACGTCGTCTCCACGTAAAACGGCCCATGTTGCCCATCGTTCCCAGGGTGAGGTGTGGAGAGCCGGATCGACAGCAACCGAATGGTCATAAAGCGTTCGCTCATCGGTGGTGGCTGACGGAGACCGGCTGCCGGCCGTGGACTTTGACGTCCAGGCGTAGGTGGCGCCGCTTCGCTTGGGCCAGGTGCACTAATGCTGCATCGCAACTGCATCGACAATGGTGGCTTGGCTCATCGGCGGCGCGCCGGATTCCCGGTTGACTTGTCTTCAGGAAGACGAGCCATCGGGGGGAGGTGAGGCATCGATGGAACCGCGTCGGGGTCGGGAGGCTTGCCACTCCCGCACGACGGCCGGCCGCCACGCCGGCGAACGGCCGAACATCCGATCAGGGGCCGGGGCCTGGCCGCGCGACACGTAGGCCGCCCACGTCACGCGGCTGATTGGCGCGCCGACTGAACGCAGGTAGGCCAGGACGTCATCGGTCGTCCACCAGTCCGCGGGCAACTCCTCGCTCATCGTTGGCCAACACTACAGCGCTCTGTTGGCCAAGCGGGCTTGCATGCTTGCTCGAATACAACGTCAAGTTGTATTTTGCTCGTACCGAATACAACGTCGAGTTGTAAAGGAAGGCCATGAACCCCACCCCCTCAGACGGCCCCACGCCCGCGGAACTCCGCGCGATCCAATGCGAATGGCCGCTCATCGAGGCAGAGATGTCGCTCGTCGCCGCCGAGATCCGAGTCCTCACCGCCGACCCGCAGCCGACCTTGCGCGACTGGCACCAACTGCACGGCGCTGAGCGGCGCGTCCTGCGCGAGGCCGCCGCGCTCGTGTGCCGCCGCATCACCGAGGCCCTCGACCCCGTTGCCTGAAAGGAGGCCCGACATGAGCCTCGGCATCTTCTCCCTGATCCTGCTCCGCCTGCTCGCCACGCTCTTCGTCGACCGGCGCACCCGCGGCCGGATCGCCGTCGCCGCGGTGTCCGCGTTCCTGCTCGGCATGGTCGTCGCCGCGTCCAACGGCGTCCTCGCCAAGCCGTCACACGCACTTGTGGATGGCGTGCGCTCGGGCATGACCGCCATCGGCGACTCCCTCGGCGGTGGCAAGTGACCGAACACCTGGTCCGCGTGCGATGGGGCGTGCGCGGCGCCCTGGTCCTGGGCGTCGCCACCTCCGTCGCCGCGAACATCCTGCACGCCGAACCGAACCCGGTCTCGCAGGCCATCTCCGCGTGGCCGCCCCTGGCGTTGCTGCTCACCGTCGAGCTGATCTCGCGGGTACCGGTCCACCGCCGTTCGCTCGCCGCCGTGCGCCTGACCGCCACGGCATGCATCGCTGGCATCGCCGCGTGGGTGTCCTATACGCACATGGCCGGCGGCGCCGCCCGGTACGGGGAGCAGGGCCTCGCGCCATACCTCACCCAGTGGGACCAACGCGAAGGGCCTGTCACCGGAGTTTTCCCTGGTGACAGGCCCTTTAGCCTTGCCGGTGGCGGGTAGAGGATTCGAACCTCTGTAGCTTTCGCGACGGATTTACAGTCCGCTCCCATTGGCCGCTCGGGCAACCCGCCTGGCGGAAGCCAGAATAGCGGTAGGACCCGGGGGCAATGCAAACGGGTACCCTCTGCACGCCCACAACCGTGTATCCAGGTAGCAAGCAGGAGGCGTCCGCCATGGCTTCGGCACCCTCGTTCGACATCGTCAGCAAGGTCGACCGGCAGGAGGTCGACAACGCGCTCAACCAGGCCGAGAAGGAGCTCGCGCAGCGGTTCGACTTCCGCGGGACCGGGGCTGAGATCAAGTGGGCCGGGGAGGAGACGGTCGCGCTCCAGGCTGAGACCGAGGAGCGGGTGGTGGCCGCGCTCGAGGTCTTCAAGGAGAAGCTGGTCAAGCGGAACATCTCGCTCAAGTCGCTCGACGCGGGCGAGCCCCGGGCGTCGGGCAAGACCTACAAGATCGACGCACGGATCGTGCAGGGGATCGAGTCGGACAAGGCCAAGGCGATCTCGAAGAAGATCCGCGACGAGGGCCCGAAGGGCGTCCAGGCCCAGATCCAGGGCGACCAGCTGCGGGTGACCGGCAAGAAGAAGGACGACCTGCAGGCCGTCATCAACCTGCTCAAGCAGGAGGACTTCGGCATCGCCCTGCAGTTCACCAACTACCGCTGAGACGACCGCCACACGGGCCCCAACCGAAAGGCTGGGGCCACGTTCAGCGCAGGGCGCGGATGGCGGTCAGGGTGGTGTGGACGTTGAACTGGTCGCCGTCGTCGCTGTTCCAGCCGCCGTCGCTGCGCTGGGTTTCCGACAGGCGGCGGCGGGCGGTGTTCAGGAGCCAGTCGTCCGCCGACAGGCCCACGCGGCGCAGGGAGGCGAAGAGCCCGGCGGTGTCGGCGGCGGTCATGCCGGGGACACGGTCGGCCAGGGCCACCTGGATCTGGGCTGACTCGTAGAACCACCCCAGGTGGTACAGGACGGCACAGCCCAGCCACCCGGTCACCAGGAACGAGGGCCACGACCCATCGGGCCGCAGCGACGCCCTGAAGGCCTCCGCCGCCCTCGCGATGCGGGCCGCGTGCTCGTCCTCGTCGCCGGGGGCCGGGCCGCCGACGACCAGCCAGAAGGCGGCGTTGGTGGTGAGGAACAGGCGGGCCTCGTCGTCGCCCGGCTGGGCCCACGGCGGGGCGACGCCGGCCAGGGACTCGTCCTCTTCCCACATGCCGTCGGGGCGCTGGCTCTCGCCGAGCCAGCGCAGGGCCTTGCGGGCGGCCGGGCGGTCGATGGCGCCGAGGTCGTCCAGCTCCGCGAGGCGGAAGCAGGTGGCGTCGACCGAGGCCACGTGGGCGCCCCAGTACGCCGGCCAGCCACCCGTCGACGCCTGCCCGACCTCGGCCTTTTCGAGGAGGTCGGGCGGCGGCGTCTGGCCGGTGCGCAGCCAGGCGAGGCGGGCGCGGTCCACGGCATCGCCATGGGCGACGACGTAGCCGATCGCGGCGTCAAGGTCCACCATGGGGCGTACCGTACCGCCTGCCCGCCTCGCCCGGGTGATCCGCTAGTAGACCGGCAGTGAGGGGTCGATGGTCTTCACCCAGGAAACCACCCCGCCCTGCACGTGCACGGCGTCCTTGAAGCCGGCGGCCTTGACGGCGGCGAGCGCCTCGGCCGAGCGGACGCCGCTCTTGCAGTACAGAACGATCTGCTTGTCCTGAGGAAGGCCCGAGAGGGCGTTTCCGTTGAGGATCTCGCCCTTCGGCACGAGCCGCGCGCCGGGGACCCGGACGATCTCCCACTCGGCCGGCTCGCGCACGTCGATGAGCTCGATCGGCTTGCCGGAGTCCTGCCACTCCTTGAGCTCGGTCGCCGTGATCGTGGAACCGATCGCGGCGGCCTGGGCCTCGTCGGAGACCGCGCCGCAGAAGTCGTCGTAGTCGATGAGCCCCGTGACGGTGGGGTTCTCGCCGCAGATCGCGCAGTTCGGGTCCTTGCGCAGCTTGATCTTGCGGTACGACATCTCCAGGGCGTCGTACACCATCAGGCGGCCCAGCAGCGTCTCGCCGACGCCGGTGAGGAGCTTGATCGCCTCGGTGACCTGGATCGCGCCGATCGACGCGCACAGGACGCCGAGCACGCCGCCCTCGGCGCAGGAGGGGACCATGCCGGGCGGGGGCGGCTCGGGGTAGAGGCAGCGGTAGCAGGGGCCGTGCTCGGCCCAGAAGACTGACGCCTGGCCGTCGAAGCGGTAGATCGAACCCCACACGTAGGGCTTGCCGAGCAGCACCGCGGCGTCGTTGACCATGTAGCGCGTCGCGAAGTTGTCGGTGCCGTCGATGATGAGGTCGTACTGCGCGAAGATCTCCATGACGTTGTCGTTGCTGAGCGCCTCGTTGTGCAGCACGACGTTGATCAACGGGTTGATCTCGAGCACCGAGTCGCGGGCCGACTCCGCCTTCGGCCGGCCGATGTCCGACTGGCCGTGGATGACCTGGCGCTGCAGGTTGGACTCGTCCACGGTGTCGAACTCGACGATGCCGAGCGTGCCGACGCCCGCGGCCGCCAGGTAGAGCAGGGCCGGGGACCCGAGGCCGCCCGCGCCCACACACAGCACCTTGGCGTTCTTGAGTCGTTTCTGCCCGGCCACCCCGACGTCGGGAATGATCAGATGGCGCGAATAGCGGCGGACCTCGTCCACCGACAGGTCGGCGGCAGGCTCGACCAGAGGAG
This sequence comes from Dactylosporangium salmoneum, assembly GCF_039532525.1. Classification (NCBI taxonomy): domain Bacteria; kingdom Bacillati; phylum Actinomycetota; class Actinomycetes; order Micromonosporales; family Micromonosporaceae; genus Dactylosporangium; species Dactylosporangium salmoneum. Next base: position 76,077 of record NZ_BAAARV010000058.1, on the reverse strand, counting down.
GCAACGACATGGTTCTCATTCTGCCGCGCCGGGGTGCCAAACCCGAGTGAGCTACGGCACTTTGGGTCCGGTGTACCGCTTGCCGTCCACGTAGGGCCAGGAGTTCGCCACGCAGCCCTTGAGCCCGTAGGTCTGCTGCATCATGACCGGCGCCGGCTGCCCCTCCCCGGGGCAGGCCTCGTGGCCCCCGCCGAGCTCGTGGCCGGTTTCGTGATTGATGACGTACGTCTGGTAGTCGGCCACCGGCGCGCCGTACTCGGGAATCGCGGTCAGCCAGCGGGCGAGGTTGATGATGACCTTGCCGGTGACGCGGCAGGAGGTGTACCCGTCGGTGTGCAGCCCGGCCGTCGCGCACATCGCCTCGGAGGTGGTGGGCGTGGCCAGGAACACCGTGAAGTCCGCGGCGCCGTCCCCCGCCACCCGCTGCAGCCGCAGGTCGCCGCCGGCGGTCCACCCGCGCGGGTCGGCGTAGGTCTTCTCGACCGCGGCGGCGAACGCGTCGGCCTGCTGCCCGGCGCCGTTCTCGACGGCCACGCGGTACTTCTTCAGCGCCCCCGCCGCCCCGGCGATCGGCCCGGCGGTGGTGGCGTAGGCGAACGTCCCGTCGCCCTTGGCCGGCCCGGCCTCCGGCGGCGGGCTGGCCGGCTGCGACGGCGGGGCCAGCATCGGCGTCTCGCTGTGCGTGGGCGCGGCGGCCGGCGCCGCGTCGTCGGCGAAGAGCATCTGGCGGCCCATGCCGAGGATCGCGACGAGCCCGGCGGACGCCATCACGCCGGCCACCGTGTACCGGCGGCGGCGGGCCTCCTCGCGACGGCGGTGGCGGGCGGCCCGCACCATGTCGCGAGCGGCCGTGAGGTCGCTCGGCAGTGGCTCCGGCTCCCGCCGGCGGTCGCTGATCAGCCGACTCACCATCGACGCTCAGCTTGCCATGCGCACCCTCGCGACGCGCGACCGGACCGTCCCCTGCACCTGTACCGCAACCGACGGCTCGCCCGCCGCGCCGACCTCGTCCAGCAGGCCGAAGACCGCGCGGGCGACCGAGCGGGGCACCTCCATCTGGGCGACGTGGCCGACGCCCTCGAGCATCATCAGCCGGCTGTCCGGGATCAGCCGGGCGACCTGCGGCGCGGTGCGGATGTCCACGAGCTTGTCCTGCCGCCCGGCGATGACCAGGGTCGGCGCGGTGATCCGGGCGGCGGACCGCCAGATGGAGCCCTCACCCGGCAGGTACGCCCGCAGGAAGCTGCTGACCAGGCCTCGGAGGCTGCCGACGTAGGCCTCGGCGTACCACGGCACCTGATGGCGCAGGCGCGCCTCCTCGATCGCCTCCAGCCGCCGCTGTTCGGGGTAGCGGGTCGGGTCGGCGTAGCAGGAGTCGATCACCATGGCGGCGAGCTCCTCGGGGTCCATCGCCGCCATTCGGCGCCCCACCAGTCGCGTCACGTTGGGCAGCAGCAGGAACGGCACGACCCGCCCCTGCAGGGAGCGGCGCGGGTCGAGGAACGGCATCGCCGGCGAGATCAGCGTCAGCGTGCGGACCAGGTCGGGGCGCTTCGCGGCCGCCTTGACGCTCGCGGCGCCGCCCATCGAGTTGCCGAGCAGGTGGACCGGGCCGCGGTCGCTGTGCTCGATCCAGCGGATGATGTGGTTGGCCATCGCGTCGAGGCTGTAGCTGCGGGCGCGGCCGCTGTAGCCGAAGCCGGGCAGGTCGATGGCCTGCCCGTCCAGCGCCACCCCGTCGGTGCGGGCGGCGAGGATGCCGGCCAGGTCGGTCCAGTTGGTCGACGAGCCGCCGAGGCCGTGGATGTAGAGCGCGGGCTCGGCACCGGGGCGGCCGGACGGGGTGTCGCGGACGAACGCGACCGATCCGTCGAGCTCGACCTCTCGCCCCGGCCACCGCTCCGGCAGTTGCTCAGGTGTCGGGACGGTGAACTCTGGGACAAGAGACGCGCGCTTCATGACCCAAGTGTGCCCCGGCTGGGCGAACTCCACGCGATCTTGTCACGGTTACGGCAGCAATGCTTCCAATCGCCGGTTCACCGCCGCCATCGTCGCGCGCACCACGGCCTGGCGGGAGTCGCCATCGCCCGACACCACCGCGGAGCCGGTCAGCTGTTCCACGAAGCCGTCGTACATCAGGAGCAGCACGACGACCGCCACCTCGCACCCGCCGAGGGCGACCACGGCGGCGTGCTCGATGTAGCAGCGCGCCCGGATGCTGGCGTCGGAGTCGACGAGCAGCTGGTCGATGGCGGAGGCGGCGGCCAGGGCGGCCAGCTTCAGCATGTAGCCGTCGAAGTTGGGCCCGCTGGCCACGCCGATGGCCGGCTGGTTGTCGGCGGTCAGGCGCACCTCGACGGTGGCGTCGATGCCCTGCGTGTTGACGTCGACCGACTCGATGACGACCCGCGGCGAGACGATCGCGCCCGGGTTGGGGGTCAGCGCGGGCGCCTTGGGCTCGGTGGGCCGGCGCGCACCGGTGCTGACCGGGCGCCGGCGGCGGGCCTCGCGGCCGTACCCGGGCAGGGCGCTGTGCGGCCGCGCCGGCGGGCGGGGTGGCGTCACGGTCGAGACCGACTCGTCGGCCGGCGCCGGCGCGGGCGCCACCTCGTCGGGCAGCAGCGGGTTCTGCTCGGCCGACAGCCCCATGGTGTCGTTGAGCATCCGCGCGACGATCCGGCTGACCTGCCCGGCGTCGGCCTCGTCGGCCAGCTCCAGGCGCAGCGTGTGCAGGCCGTCGGCGTTCTGGCGCAGGGTCGCCCGGTGCACGCCGGAGACGGTCTGCACCGCCCGCAGCACGCTCTGCACGTCGAAGCCGTCGGGGCGGTCGTCGGGGCTCTCCGGCCCGCCGTCCTCGTCCTCGCGCAGCTTGTTGGTGATCCGGGTGAGCTCGGGGGCGCCGACCGCCACGGGCTGCGGCTCGACCGCGGGCACCGGCGGCACGTCCGGCTCGGACGGCACGCGCTGGGGCAGTTCGAGCGGGTCGTACTCCGGCTGCGGCATGTCGTCGGCGAAGGTCGGCATGACGGGCTCGGCGGGCGCCATCGCGGCGGCCGAGCCGAGCAGGACCGGTGGCAGGGGGCCGACCAGCGGATCGTTCTCCGGCATGCGCTGGGCCGGGACGGGCTGCGGCTGGGGCGGGGTGGGCTCCGGCAGCGGTACGGTGGCCGGCCGCGGCACCTCGGGCTCGTGCTGGACGGGCGAGTGCGTCGGGGAGGCCCAGTCGAACTCGGGCTGCGCCGGCTCGGGGGCCCAGTGCCGCTGCTCGGGCTGGTAGGGCCGCTGCTCCTGCTGGTAGGCGGGGCCCTGCGGCTGGTAGACCGGCTGCTCCTGCGAGTAGGCGGGCTGCTCCTGCGAGTAAGCCGGCTGTTCCTGCTGGTAGGCCGGCTGTTCCTGCTGGTAGGCCGGCTGTTCCTGCTGGTAGACCGGCTGCTCCTGCGGGTAGGGCTGGTACTGCTGCTCCTGCTGCTGGTACTGCTGTTCCTGGTGGAACTGCTGTTCCTGCTGGTACTGCTGCTCCTGGTGGAACTGCTGCTGGCCCTGCTGGTACTGGCGGTACCTGTAGCCCCACTCGGACTGCCCGGCCTGCTGCTGCTCGGCGACCCGGTCGAGGGCGGAGGGCGCCTGCTCGTACTGGGGCTGCTCGTACTCGTACGGCTGCTGGTCATAAGGCCGCTGCGGCGGCGCGGCCTCGAAGGCGGGCTGCCCGGACACCGGACGGCGCGTCTCGCCCGAGTTCTCGACCGACAGCGCACCGTAGACGGTGCCCGGCGGCGGCGCGGCCGGGACGCTCTTGGACTCGCCGGTCTGGCTGGACGTGGGCCAGCCCTGCCCGTCCGGTCCGTAGTGGCCGTAGTGCAGCGTCGAGGTCGGCGGCTGGGGCGGTGGCGGCGCCGAGACCGGCGGGCTCATCGGGGCCAGCATGTCGGAATACGGACTGCGCACTTCGGCACGCCCGCGTGATCCGCCGTTGCCGTTGATCCCGTTGCCGTTGATGCCATTTCCATTGACGCCGTTGCCGTTTCCATTGACGACGGCCCGGCCGGCGATCGCGCCGGTGGGCGGCTCGCGCCAGGCGGAGACGATCGCCTCGAGGGCGTCGTCGCTGGGTCCGGTAGCCCCGTTGACCTGCGATTCCGGGCGCGGCGCCCGACCTCGGTTCAGGCCCGGGCCCGTGCCAGGGTACGCGCCAGCCGCGTCCGGGCTACCCGCTTGCCCCGTTTCGTCCACCGCACGCTCCTCCGTCGCCCCTAGGTGAGGCTACCGTGTGGCTGGAAAGGGGGTAAGTTGCAATCTCGACCCAAATCCGGATGGTGAACATGACCTCGGCGATGAGCGGCACGCAGTCGGCCGGCAGGCCCGTGCGGCTGCCCCGGTCGGCACGGCGCAAGCAACTGCTCGCCGCGGCGCAGCAGGTCTTCGTGGCACAGGGCTACCACGCGGCGGCGATGGACGACATCGCCGAGCGTGCCGGTGTGTCCAAGCCGGTGTTGTACCAGCACTTCCCGGGCAAGCTCGAGCTGTACCTCGCCCTGCTCGACACGCACTGTGAGGCCATGGTGTCCCGGGTGCGCTCGGCGATGGAGGCGACGACCGACAACAAGGATCGGGTGCGCGGCGCCATCCAGGCCTACTTCGACTTCATCGACCACGAGAGCGAAGCGTTCCGGCTGGTCTTCGAGTCCGACCTGCGCAACGACCCGGCCGTGCGCGAGCGCGTGGACCGCGTCGAGACCGGCTGCATCGCCGCCATCACCGACACGATCATGGCGGACACCGGCGTCAGCCGCGCCCGCGCCGAACTGCTCGCCTCCGGCCTGGTCGGGGCGGCCGAGATCGCGGCCCGGTTCTGGCTGGCCGGCGGCCGGCAGGTCGAGAAGGCCGAAGCGGAGAGTCTGCTGACCGCGCTGTCGTGGCGAGGGATCGCGAGCTTCCCCCTGCACGGCGAACACGCCTGATCGCGTTAATCTTCAGACACACTGGGTGTGTGCGCCCGATTTAGGAGGATGACGTGGAGGTCAAGATCGGCGTGCAGTACGCGCCTCGGGAGCTGGTGCTGGAGAGCAACCAGTCGCCGGCCGAGGTCGAGTCTGCGGTCACCGACGCGATCAACGGTGGCGATAAAGGTGTTCTGTCCCTGGTCGACGACAAGGGTCGCCGGGTGATCGTGCCCGTCGGCAAGCTGGCCTACGTGGAGATCGCCGAGTCCTCGCCGCGGCCGGTCGGGTTCTCCGCGGCTCGCTGAGGTTTCGCGGCAACCGAAGGGGCCCCCGGGTTGGGGGCCCTTTTTCATGCCTTCAGCCCCACTTTGTCCCGATAAGTCGGGCGCTGGCGCGCCACGACTTATCGGATTTATGCCCCGTCAGGTTATAAGTCCGAAATGTCGCGGCGCGCCAGCGCCCGACATTTCGGTACAAAAGCCCGCTAGTTGTTCAGGCCCACGGCGCTCATGCGGGCCGTATGGGCCGAGGTCAGGCGCCTGAGCAGGGCCTGGAAGTCGGCGCCGTGGATGGCGAGCAGGGCGGCCAGGGACGGGCGCTCCCCGGCCACCCGCAGGGCCTGGGAGATGCCCTCGCCGACCAGGCGGCGGGCCCACATCGACAGGCGGTTGGCCACCTTCGGATCGAGGGCGATCGCGGCCCGCAGCTCGTCGGCGGCGAAGTCGGCGTGCACCGAGTCGTGCAGTACGTCGAGGATAAGGTCCCGGTCGGGGGCGACGAGGACGGCGGCGACCTCGCGGGTGAAGTCGTCGGCGATGCCGTCGCCGACGTAGGCCTTGGTCAGACCCTCCAGCCAGTCGTTGGGCTCGGTCTGCTCGTGGTAGTCCGACACGGCCCGCACGTAGGGCCGCATGGCGGCCTCGGGGTCGGCGCCGAGCTCGTGCAGGCGGTCGGCCAGGCGGCGGTAGTTGGTGATCTCACGGGCCGCCATCTCGCTGAGCACTGCACGGCGGCGCAGGTCAGGGGCCAGACGGGCGTCGGCGGCCATGCGGTCGAAGGCGACCAGCTCGCCGTAGGCGAGCATGCCCAGCAGGTCGACGACCGCCTCCTGGGGCGGTTCGGCGCCGATCTGGTCGGCCGGGGTGACATCGGACACGTCGGCACAGTACCTCGCCGGATCACCCGGCGGGTGGTGCGCAGTGTCGCGCAGTGTCGTGCGCGGATCCGCCGGCGTGTCGGTACAATGGCCCAAATAGCCCTGGGCGGACCCTAGCCCTGGCAAACCGGCGCTTGTAGCCCGCGACCGTTGCGGCCGGAGCCGACCGGACGGAAGCCGATCAAGGCGGACGCCGATCGAGTCGGACCCTGAACCGTCAACCGGTTGCGTGTGGCCCGCGCCGTATACCGATTGAGCGCACCCGGCACTTCAGGGGCGCTCCCGCGAGAGAGACACCCCGGCAAAACATGACAATCGACAACACTGAGGCCGCCGAGACGGTGGCCTCCCGCGCTCCCGTACGCGACGACAGCCCCTCCTTCGCCGACCTCGGCGCCCGGCCCGAGACCGTGGCCGCGCTCGCGGCGGTCGGCATCACCCGCGCCTTCGCCATCCAGGAATACGCCGTGCCGATCGCGCTGCGCGGCACCGACCTGATCGGCCAGGCGCCGACCGGCACCGGCAAGACCCTCGGCTTCGGCGTGCCGCTGCTCGACCGGGTCACCGCGCCCGGCGAGGGCGCCGACGGGCTGCCCCAGGCGCTCGTCGTGGTGCCGACCCGCGAGCTGGGCCTGCAGGTGGCCCGCGACATCGCCGCCGCCGGCAAGACCCGCGGCGTGCGGGTCCTGCCGCTGTACGGCGGGGTCGCGTACGAGCCGCAGATCGAGGCGCTGCGCAACGGCGTCGAGCTCGTGGTCGGCACGCCCGGCCGCCTGCTGGACCTGGCCAAGGGCAAGCACCTGCGGCTGCACGCGGTGCGCGCGCTGGTCCTCGACGAGGCCGACCGGATGCTCGACCTCGGGTTCCTCGACGACGTCGAGCGCATCCTCACGCTGCTGCCCGAGGAGCGCCAGACGATGCTCTTCTCGGCGACGATGCCCGACCCGATCGTGACGCTGGCCCGGCGGTTCCTGCGCCAGCCGATGACGATCCACGCGCACCACGACGCCAACACGGGCCCGTCGCCGCTGACGAAGCAGTTCGTGTACCGCACCCACCCGCTCAACAAGATCGAGATCGTGGCCCGGGTGCTGCAGGCGACCGACCGCGGCCTGACCATGATCTTCTGCCGTACCAAGCGGGCCGCCGACCGCGTCGCCGAGGACCTCGACTTCCGCGGGTTCGCGGCCGCCGCCGTCCACGGCGACCTTGGCCAGGGCGCCCGCGAGCGGGCCCTGCGCGCCTTCCGGGCGGGCAAGATCGACGTGCTCGTCGCCACCGACGTCGCCGCCCGTGGCCTCGACGTCTCCGGCGTCACGCACGTCATCAACTACGACTGCCCGGAGGACCCGGACACGTACACCCACCGCATCGGCCGCACCGGCCGGGCCGGCGCCACCGGCGTCGCGGTGACGTTCGTGGACTGGGAGGACATGCCCCGCTGGCGGATCATCGACAAGAGCCTGGGCATGGACCTGCCGGAGCCTCCGGAGACGTACCACACGTCGGCGCACCTGCTGACCGACATCGACATCCCCGAGGGCACCACGGGCTCCCTGCCGACGGCCGACCGCAAGCGGGCCGGGCTGTCCGCCGAGAAGCTCGAGGACATCGAGGGCAAGCCGCGTGGGCGGGGGCGTTCGCGCTCCCGGGGACGATCGTCGGCGCCTTCGTCGTCCGCGCCGGACACCGCCGAGTCGAGCGAGCCGCGGCGTCAGCGGCGGCGCCGGCGGCGGGGCGAGGTCGACGCGGCCGAGCACGCCGAGTCGACCGCCACGCAGGCCGAGGCCACGCTGCCCGAGTCGGCCGCGGGCGTCGGCGAGGAGGCGGCCGCCGCGCCGCGCCGC
>NZ_BAAARV010000058.1:0-68119 GCF_039532525.1 Dactylosporangium salmoneum | reverse complement strand
CCGCCGTCGCCGGTCCAGCGTCGCCGCGGCCTCCTCGGAGGGTGAGGCCGCCGGTTCCCCGGTCGTCGTCGCCGGCGAGGAGGGCGGGGCCGCTCGGACGCGGCGCCGTCGTCGCCGGGGCGGGCGCGGGCGTGGTGGCGCGGGCGAGGCCGGCGCCGAGGTCGGCGAGTCCGCCGAGGACTAGTTCTGGCTGGCCGGGCCGCTCCGACGCATCGTCGTCGGGGCGGCCCGACGCATTTTCGGGCCGTTTTCGGCGAAGGTATCGCGACCTTCCGGACTTATGCCCCGACGGGGTATAAGTTCGATAAGTCGTGGCGCGCCAGCGCCCGACTTATCGGTGCCGATCTTGGCACGGCGGCGCTGGCAGGGAGGCCCCCCAGGGCCGACCGGTCACTGACGGGAGCAACGGAGCCCTGGTTGCACGGACCGGAGCCATGCATTTGGCTCTTCGATCACGGCACGTCGACGGTGAACTCCGCGCGATGGACCTGTCCCGCTTTCTGGAACTCGAAGTACATGCGGTAGCGGCCCGGGCTCGGCGCGGACAGCCAGAACTTCACCGCGCCGCCCACCAGCTGGTCCTCCGGGTGCACGTGCAGGTAGCCGAGGTCGCCGTCGCGGACCACGACCAGATGGCCGTAGGCGGCCAGGTAGCGCTCCAGGTCCGTCACCGGGGCGCCGCCGGCGAAGACGCGGAACGACAGCGGCTGGGTGGCGTTGACCTGCGGCGTGCCCTCCAGCGTGACCGTGAAGGCGTCCGCCTCGACCGTACGCGCCGGCGGCGGCAGCGCCACCGGACTGTAACTGCCCGCGACCGTCGCATCGACGGCGAGTGCCAGCGGGACCTGCTGGCCGGTCGCGTCCAGCGTGATGAAGTCGGTGTAGAGGCGCCAGATGCCCGGGGTGGGCAGGGTGAGCGGGATCGTCCAGGTGCCGTCGGGGGCCATCGCCGGGTGCAGGTGCTGGAAGCCCGACAAATCGTGCCGTACGGCGATGAAGTGCAGGTTCTTGTCGTGGTTCGTGACGTATCGGGTGACGGGCTTGCCGTCCGGGCCGAGGATCTTGAAGGCGAACTGCTGCTCGCTGCCGGCCGCGAAGGTCGGGGGCTGGGCCGGGACCAGCGTGAAGCCGCCCGCGCTCAGCGAGAAGCCGCCCAGGTCGCCGACGACCGCGCCGCCGTGGGAGTGCGACGGGATCGCGGTCGCGGCCGGAGCGGGGGCCTGAGCCTCGCTGCGGGCGTCCGTGGAGCGTGCGATGACGAAGCCCAGGAGCAGGGCGGCGACCAGCCCCACCGCGACGAACGGACCCTTCAGCGCCATGGCAGCCACCCTACCGACCCACTCCAGCGGGGGAATTTAGGTTACTTATGTCCAAATTGCGGCGTTAGGGGCACGTGGGGTTTTGTCGCAAGAACTTGCGCAGCACCGCATCGCTCGTCGTCGCTGGACTCATTCTCCTGGCGGCGCCGGGGGCCGGGCACGCGGATCCCTCCGCGGACCGGCAACGGGTGCTCGCCAATGCCTGGCAGGAGCTCGAGGGCGTCATCGAACGGTACAACGCCGTCGCCGACGACCTGCGGGCCACCGATGCGCGCCTCGGGCAGGTGACCGCGCGCCTGGGTCCGCTGCAGACGCAGGTCGATGCCGCCCAGAAGGAGACCAACGAGGCGGCGGCCGCGCTCTATCGCAGCGGCGGCGCGGTCGGCTCGACGGCAGCGCTGATCACCGCCCAGTCTCCGGAGTCGTGGATGGACCAGCTGGCGATGCTGGACCAGATCGCGCGGCGCCGCTCGGGGGGCCTCCGCGCGCTGCAGGCCGCCCAGGACGACCTGAACAAGCAGAAGACCGAGTTGTCGGTACTGCGTGAGCGCCAGCGATCGCAGCAGCTCGAGCTCGGGCAGCGCAAGAGCACCATCGAGACCCAGCTGCGCCGGCTCGGCGACCGGCGGGTGGCGCGGGTGCCCTCCGGGGCGCTGCACGACGGCTTCGTGCCGGCGTTCACCGACGACGCCGCCGGGCGGGCCGTGCGCTTCGCCTACAACCAGCTGGGCAAGGTGTACCAGTGGGGCGCCGACGGCCCGAACACGTACGACTGCTCGGGGCTCACGATGGCCGCCTGGAAGGCCGCGGGAGTGACGCTGCCGCACAACGCGGCCCGCCAGAAACAGACCGTCAAGCCGATCACGCGGGCCGAGCTGCGCCCCGGCGACCTGGTCTTCTACTACAAGGACGTGAGCCACGTCGGCATCTACATCGGTGACGGGCGGGTGATCGAGGCGCCCCGGGCCGGGGAACGTATCTCCATGCGACTGCTCGACTACGCTCCGGTCGTCGGGTTCGGCCGTCCGCAGTACGAATAGCGTTTCTGTCACACCCCGTTGCTAGCGTCGACCCGTGCGACAGGAAGCCTCGGACATTCTCAAGAAGCTCGCCGGCCCCGCCGCCGAGCTGCGCGAAGATCAGTGGACGGCCATCGAGGCGCTGGTGGCCGGGCACCGCCGGGTGTTGTGCGTGCAGCGCACCGGGTGGGGCAAGTCGGCGGTGTACTTCGTGGCCACCGCCCTCCTGCGGGCCCGCGGTGCCGGCCCGACGGTGATCGTGTCGCCGCTGATCGCGCTCATGCGCAACCAGACCGACGCGGCGGCCCGGGCCGGGATCGTGGCGCGGACCATCAACTCGGCCAACCTCGAGGAGTGGGACGCGATCACCGACGAGATCGCGGCCGGCTCGGTCGACGTGCTGCTGGTCAGCCCGGAGCGGCTGAACAACCCCGGCTTCCGCGACGACGTGCTGCCCAAGCTGGCGGCGACGACGGGCCTGCTGGTGGTCGACGAGGCGCACTGCGTCTCCGACTGGGGCCACGACTTCCGGCCCGACTACCGGCGGCTGCGCACCCTGCTGCTCGACCTCGCCCCCGGCACGCCGGTCCTGGCCACCACGGCCACGGCCAACGCGCGAGTCACCGCCGACGTCGCCGAACAGCTCGGCGACGCGCTGGTGTTGCGCGGCTCGCTCGACCGGGAGTCGCTGCGGATGGGGGTCCTCACCCTGCCGTCCCCGTCGCACCGCCTGGCCTGGCTCGGCGAGCACCTGCGCGACCTGCCCGGCTCCGGCATCATCTACACGCTGACGGTGGCCGGCGCCGAGGAGACGGCGGCGTTCCTGCGCGGGCAGGGGTACGAGGTCGCGGCGTACACGGGCCGCACCGAGAACGCCGACCGCCTCGGCGCCGAGTCCGACCTGATCGGCAACCGGATCAAGGCCCTCGTCGCCACCTCCGCGCTCGGCATGGGCTTCGACAAGCCCGACCTGGGCTTCGTCGTGCACCTGGGCGCCCCGTCCTCGCCCATCGCGTACTACCAGCAGGTCGGCCGGGCCGGCCGCGCGGTCGCCAAGGCCGACGTGCTCCTGCTGCCGGGCCGCGAGGATGCGGACATCTGGCGGTATTTCGCCTCCCTCGCCTTCCCGCCCGAGCACCAGGTCCGCCAGGTCCTCGACGTGCTCGCCAACGCCGGCCGCCCCCTCTCCACGATGGCGCTGGAGCCCCAGGTCGAGCTCCGCCACAGCCGCCTCGAGCTGATGCTCAAGGTGCTCGACGTCGACGGCGCCGTCCGCCGGGTCAGCGGCGGCTGGGTCGACACTGGCATCCCCTGGCAGCACGACACCGAGCGCTACGCCCGGGTCGCCGCCGCCCGCACGGCCGAGCAGGAGGCGATGCTGCGGTACACGTCGCTGACCTCCTGCCGCATGGAGTTCCTGCGCCGGCAGCTCGACGACCCGGAGGCCACCCCGTGCGGGCGCTGCGACACGTGCGCCGGCCCGTGGTACGCGACCGAGGTCTCCCCCGCCGCCCTGGACGCCGCCCGGGCCCACCTGGGCCGGGCCGGCGTCGAGATTCCGCCCCGCAAGCAGTGGCCCACCGGCCTGGCCGCCATCGGCATCGGCCTCTCCGGCAAGATCCCGGCCGCCGAGCAGACGCTCCCGGGCCGCGCCATCGGCCGCCTGAGCGACCTCGGCTGGGGCGACCGCCTCCGCAACCTGCTGGCCGGCCCCGACGTCCCCATCCCCGACGAGATCTTCACCGGCGTCGTGTCCACCCTCGCCGAATGGTCCAAGGGCGACTCCCCCTGGCCCCAGCGCCCCACCGGCGTCGTCGTCCTCGGCTCCCGCCACGCCCCCCAGCTGGTCGGCTCGCTGGGCGCACGCATCGCCGAGGTCGGCCGCCTGCCCCTCCTCGGCACCATCCCCGCCGCCCCGGCCACGGAGACCGCCTCGCGCACCAACAGCGCCCAGCGGGTCCGCGCGCTGCACGACGCCTTCACCGTCCCGGCCGACCTGGCGGACGCCGTGCAGGCCGCCCCGGGCCCGGTACTCCTGGTCGACGACATGGTCGACACCGGCTGGACCCTCGCCCTGGCCGCCCGAGCCCTGATCCAGTCCGGCGCGAAAGGAGTCCTGCCCTTCACCCTGGCCCTGACCGCCTGACCAAAACGCCGGGCACGGCAATGGGCCTGCACCCAGCGCACGCCCACGGAAGCTGACTGCAGATCCGCCGCAGGTCTCGCCGCCATGATCGCGCCCGGCGAGCCCAGCAGGGATTTGCCCGGCGACGATCGGCGCGCAGCCGCTCGAACTCCGCGATCGCCGCGGCTGTGCGGCCCGCCGCGTGGGCACGTGCGAGGCTGGCGCGGGCGGTCAGGGTGCTGCTTCGCAAGGGTGACCGCACTTTGTGCCACACACCCAGGCAGACGGAGCCGCGGATCGTGCCGCCATGCGGGCCGACGAATCGGCCAGGCCGCCAACGATCCACGCCACCGCCACCGCCGCCGACCTCTGCGGGCCGGGCGGCTGGCGTGGCGGAGGGTCGGGCGGCACACTGCGGCTCTGCTCCACGGACTGGCCTTCGTCGAGCGCTCCGACGGCGGCGCGGCGCGGCCGCACGTGTCGAGCCCGGGGTCGACCGGTGATGCGTCGAGCCGTGGCCGACCTCGGCGGGACACACACACCGAGAAGGTTGGCGTCGGTCTCGTCGTCCAGCGCGAGCCTCTGGCGAACGGGGGTGGAGTCGCGTCGTCACACCCCCTGACAAACGCCAGAACACGAGTATGATTCGCGTCCACTATGACCAGCACCACACTTGTCGCCGGGTTCCTTCGTTCGCGCGGGGCGGCGCCGCAGATTCGTGCCGCCGCGGCCGCGGTCGTCGTACTCATCGCCGTTGTGGTGGTTGCCGCCGTATCGGACCCCTCGGGCCTGCTCGCGCCGATCGGCGGTCGCGGGCTGCCGATGCTGGGTTCGGGCGGCGTCTACCGCTGGGCGCCGCTCGTGGTCGGTCTCCCGGTCCTGCTTGCCGGCACTGCCGTCCCCGCCTTCCTGGTCGCCAAGCACTCGCCGGCCAGGTGGGTGTTCGCCGCCACGTGGATCGCGGTGGTCGGCGCCGGTGCCTGGGCGACGGCCGCGAGCGGTTTCGCGTCGGCCCTTCCGATGCTGGGCCCGCACCTGTCGGTCGGCTCGGCCCTGGAGTACGCGCTCAGCACGAGCGGCTTCGCGGCGATCAAGTTCATCCTCGTCGGCCCGCTGGTCGCGGCCGGCGCGGCGCTCGCGGCCCGGTTCGGGCCGCGAGCTGTGTCCGGCGCCGAGATCGCCGAGGTCGAGTCGTCCCCGGCCGGCCTTTCGGTGACGGTCATGGTGGCGGTGACCGGTCTGGCAGCGATTGGACCGGCGGCTCACTGGTGGCGTGGGGGGCCGGTCGGCTACTCGTTCGCCGGATTCGTGGTCGCACCGAGCGCGGCTAACGGCGTGTTCGGCTTCCTCGCAGGCGTGGCGGTGTTTCTGGCGGTGTTCGCCGGGGCCGTGCGGGTGGCGCAGCGGCGGCTGCCTCAGGCCGGCCCGCTGGCGGTGTCGGTGACCGCGGGCCTGGCGTCGGTGGTGGCGGGCCTCGGCCTCGGGGTGGTCGACGCCGTCGTCGCCGCGTTGCCCTGGTCGGACCGCCTCTCCGGCGCCGGGCCCGACCAATGGTGGCTCGCCACCTCACTGATCAGCGTCGCGACCGGCGTCGGCTACGGTGCGGTGGTCGGTCTCATCGGCGCTGTCGCGGTCGCGGTGGGATGGCGCCTGCGATCGCGGTTGGCGCTGGTCGCGGCGATCGGCGTGCTCGTGCTGGCGCTCGCGCCCGTGATCGGGGCGTCAGCTCCCTCCGGGCCGCCGACGGTCGGGGCGGTCGAGGCGTCCGGCGGCATGGAGTACCTCCGGGTACTCCCGGCACGCGCCAAGGACGAGCTCGCCACGATCGGCGATGTCACCGGCCGGCAGGTCATCCTCCGGGGCGTCAACGTGAACCAGCTGATCGACTACTACCTGCGCGATCCGGCCGTTCCGGCGACGCAACCGCTGACCGATGGTGACTTCGAGCAGATGGCGGCGATGGGCTTCAACGTGATCCGGCTCGGCCTGTCATGGTCCCGGCTGGAGCCCCAGCGCGGCACGTTCGACGAGTCCTACCTCCGGCAGATCCGCGCCGCGGTGGCCGGGGCGAAGGCCCACGGGATCTACACCGTCCTGGACATGCATGAGGACGCGTGGGGCAACGCGATCGCCCGCCCGTCCGAGCGGTGCGGCGGCGGGACGACTCCGACCACCGGCTGGGACGGCGCACCCGCGTGGGCGACCATCACCGACGGGACCGCGCACTGCCAGTTCCTGGCCCGCGACCTGGCACCGGCGGTGGCGACGGCATTCGGGAACTTCTACACGGACCGTGACGGCATCCAGAGCGAGCTCGTCCGCACGTGGGCGTTCGTCGCACAGGCCTTCGCCGATGAGCCCGCCGTCGCCGGCTACGACCTGCTCAACGAGCCCGGGATCGGAGCCGGGCCGCCGATCAGCTCGGGGCTGCTGCTCGGCCGGTACTACGACGCCGCGATCACGGCCATCCGCCAGGCCGAGCGGGCCGCCGGCGGGCACACCCACCTCGTCTTCTTCGAGCCGAGCGTCCTGTGGTCGGGCCTCGGATTCGACGTGGCCCCGGCGCCCGGCTTCACCGGCGACCGGCAGTTGGTGTTCGCCCCGCACCCGTACAGCGAGTCCATCAGCATGGATCAGGGCCTGGGCTTGACGATCGCGTCCATCGAGCGGAACCTCGCCACGTCGGCCCGCGCCGCCCGCGCGTACAGGGCCGCGCTGTGGTTCGGCGAATGGGGCTGGTTCGGCGACCCCGGAGTGGACGATGCCAAGGTGCGGCGCTTCGTGGCGGCCCAGGACCGGCTCGGCGCCGGCGGTGCGTTCTGGGTGTGGCGGCAGGGATGCGGCTCGCCGGAAACCGCTGCCGATGCCACGACCTCCGGGAACCTGGTCTCGGTCGACTGCCGCACCGGTGAGTCGGCCCCGCCCCCGTCGGCCTTCGCCCAACCGTTGTCGAGGGCCTTCCCGCGAGCGTTGCCCGGCCGGCTGGACTCGCTCACCTCGGGCCCGGACGGCGAGCTGCGGATCGCCGCCACCGCCGCCGACGATCCCGTGAACTGCCTCGTCGACATCTGGGTGCCCGGCAACGCGATGCCCCACCTGACGACAACGGGGGTTGCCAATCCGTCGTCGGAGCAGGTGACGGGCGGCTGGCGGATCACCGGCTGCGCCCGCGGCGCCTACACCGTGACGGCGACCCCTTAGGACGGCGCTTGTGACACGACAGAACGGGTCGGTGCGTTTTGGCGCGACGGCCTACGCTCTGGGCATGCCGGTCGCGCGGGAGCGGGTCACCGCCACGCTGTTCGCCGTAACCACGCTGGTCGCCGTCGTGGTGAACAAGTTCGTGGTCCAGCCGCTGCTCTGGCGGATCGAGCCGGTGGCGGTCGGCTTCTCGATCGGCGTCCTGGTCCTCATCGCCGTCTGCGCCGGGCCCCCGGTCTGGTACGTGTGGGTGACTCGGGCGCTGCGGCGCCGGCCGGCGACCTTCGGGCTGGCGCCGGACGGGGCGGCGTTCGTCGTGGCCGAGTCGGTTGTGCCCCGCGGCCTCACGGGCATCCTGCTCATGTTCGGGGCCGGGAGCATGCTGCTCACCGAGCGGGTGCCTGACACCGACCGGGTGCGGCTGGCGCAGCTGGGGTGGGCCACCACCGCTTCCCTGGCCGTGGCCGTCGCGCTGGCCGTGATCGCGCTGGTGGTGATCTGGCTGCCGGGACCGTCGCTGGTGCTGACGCCGGACGGGATCAGCGTGCGGTACCCGTTGCGCCGCCGGGAATTGCGCTGGGACGAGCTGCTCCCGGGCGGCCCGCCACCGGTGAGTCGCTGGTACCTGACGCTGATGTACCGGAGCCCGGACGGACGGCCGAAGCGGCTCAACGTCGCCGTGTTCTCCTTCGATGTCGACCCCGTCTTCCTCGCCACCGTCGTCCGGCACTACAACGAGCGGCCGGAGGACCGGGGCGGCGTCGGCACGCCCGGTGAGCTCGAGCGGCTGGAGTCGAGCTACGCCGCATGGCGGGCGGCGACCGGAGCGCGACCGGCCTGAGGCACGACGCCTCCGGAACTGTCAGCTGGGCGACACTACATTCACTGCAACCTCTTTCCCCGGTGCGGCGTGTTGTCGCCGAACAAGCCGAAAGCCGAACGACCGGATCGCCGGTTGGCTATGGGGAGGAAGGGCAGTGTGAGTACCTTGCTTGACGGGGGCATTGTGGGGAGTCTGTCCGACAGCGGGCCCCCTGCTCGCGGCAGAGGGTTCGACGAGTTCTACGCGGCGTACTTCCAGCCGCTCACGGTCCAGCTGTTCGCCTACACGGGCGACATGGCCGCGGCCCAGGACGTGGTGCAAGAGGCGTTCTGCCGGGCGTTGTCGCGGTGGAAGCGGGTCGCCGAGATGGACGACCCCGCCGCTTGGGTGCGCCGGGTCGCCTGGAATCTGGCCACCAGCCGGTGGCGGCGAGCCCGGACCGCGATGGCCTTCGCGCGCCGGCATCGCGAGGAGCACGTCGCCGCGCCGAGCCCAGATCGGGTCGCGCTGGCCCAGGCGCTGGCCACGCTGCCCGAGCAGCAGCGGCGCGCGGTGATCCTGCACTACCTCGCGGACCTGCCCATCAGCGATATCGCGCGCCAGGAGGGTGTCGCCGAAGGCACCGTCAAGTCCTGGCTGCACCGGGGGCGCACCGCCCTCGCCACCCGCCTCACCGACAAGGAGACCCACCGTGCCTGACTTCGACCACGACGACCAGCTGCTCACCAACGCCTTCGCCGGGTTCCGCGACGAGGTCACTCCCTACGTCAAGCCCGCCGGTACGGCCGCGGCACGCGCCACGGTGCAGCACCGCCACAAGGTGCGAGCCGTCGCCGCGAGCGGGTTGGCCGCATTGGCGATCGCCGTGCCGGTGGTCGCCTACGCAGCCGGCGGCGCCAAGTCCAACGGGCCGCCGGCCGTGCCTGCCGACTCGCCCAGCGTGGTCGTGACGACCACGTCGCCGGCCGCGCCGAGCCCCGACGCCAGCACCACGCCCGCGGCGCCGGACGGACGGATCACCAAGGCGGACCTCGGCAACGCGACCTTCAACATCCCCGCCTGGCCGAAGGGGTTCGACGACGGCTGCGCGAAGGGGTCGGTGAAGTTCGCCTCGGGCAAGGCGTCGACCGACTCCAGCACCCGGATCCAGGGCGACCCGGTGTACATCGACGTCGACCACGACGGCGCGCAGGAGACGGTCGTCATCGTGTCCTGCAGCCCCCAGGGCACGGACTACAAGGTGCTCGCGCTCGACCGGGACGCGCAGGGCAAGATCGTCACCCTGGGCCAGGTGGTCGGCAGCGCCGGGAGCGAGGGCCAGGAGGGCAAGGACATCGAGACGATCTGGGGGGTCGAGGCCGGCGACAACGGACAGGTCCGGGTCGACGTCGGCGAGTACCGGCCCTGCTGCGACATGACGCAGTCCTCGCAGCACCAGTGGCGCATGTATGGCTGGAACGGCAGCGCGTTCACCCAGACCGGCGGGCCGACGGCGTTCGGGCCCAACCCGAACGTCACCGACCTCACCGTCAGCGCCGAGAAGCTGACGATGGTCGCGACCGGGGCCACGGCGTGGGAGGGCACCTTCAAGCTCACCATCCACAACGCCGGGCAGTTCGCCACGCCGGGCAAGGTTGAGATCAACCTGATCATCAACCAGACGTGGACGGTGCTCTCGACGACGGACTGCAAGGTCCAGACGGGCAATACGGCTTGCCAGGTGAGCAGTATCCCGGCGGGCGGCTCCAAGGTGGTCACCATCAAGCTCAGCGCGCAGACGCAGCCGCAGCTGTCCGAGTGCACCGTGTACGTCTACGCGGTCAACGACCAGCACGGCGTCTACCGGAGTCTCAAGGACCCCGCGTCGACCAAGGTGCAGGTGGTCCAGGCCTAGCCGAACCAGCCCGGACGGACCAGCCCAGTCTCGTAGGCCGCGACCACGAGCTGGGCTCGGTCTCGTGCCTTGAGCTTCAGCATCAGCCGCGAGATGTGCGTCTTCACGGTGGCCGGGCTGACGTACAGGCGCCGGGCGATCTGGTCGTTCGGCAGGCCCTGCGCGGCCAGGGTCAGCACCTCCCGCTCCCGCTCGGTCAGCCGCGACAGGCCGGCCGACGGGGGCGGGGGCTTGGCCCGGGCCGCGTACTCGGTCACCACCCGGCTCGTCACCGACGGGGCCAGCATCGAGGCGCCCGCCGCCACCGTCCGGACCGCCCGCAGCAGGTCCTCCGGCTCGTTGTCCTTGACCACGAAGCCGCTGGCCCCGGCCCGCAAAGCCGCGAAGATGTACTCGTCCACCTCGAACGTCGTCACGATGAGCACCCGGATGTCGCCGGGCAGCGCGCGGATCTCGCAGGTGGCGTCGATCCCGTCGAGCACCGGCATCCGGATGTCCATCGCCACCACGTCGGGGCGCAGCGCCGCGGCCTGCCGGACCGCCGCCCGCCCGTCCGCGGCCTCGGCCACGACCCGGATGTCGGGGCTCTCCTCCAGCAGGGCCCGCAGCCCCGCCCGCATCATGGCCTGATCGTCGGCCAGCACCACGCGGATCATGACCAGGCCTCGTACGGAAGATGCGCGCGCACCTCGACGCCGCCGCCGGGAACGCTCGAAATGTCGCAAGTTCCGCCGACCGTCAGCGCCCGCTCGCGCATGCCGGTCAGGCCGCCGCCCGGGTGCAGCGTGGCGGGTGACGGGCCGGGGTCGGCGATGGTCACGCGCACGGCATCCGCCAGGTACCAAACCCGGACCGATGCCGAGCGGGCGGGGGAATGCCGCTGCACGTTCGTGACGGCCTCCTGGATGATGCGGTACGCCGCCAGGTCCACCGCCGTCGGCAGCGCCACAGGCGCGCCCTGAACCTCGACGGTGAGCCGGAGGCCGGCCGCGGCGGCCTGCGCCTCGAGCGACGCAAGACGGTCCAGACCGGCGATCGGCGCGGTCGGCGAGGGCTCGGCGCGCAGCGTGGCCAGCACCGCGCGCAGGTCGGTCATCGTCGAGCGGCTCACGTCCTTGATGGCGGTGAGGGACTCGCGCACCCGGGCCGGGTCCCGGTCCAGCACCCGCAGGGCCAGGTTGGCGTGCACGGTCACCAGCGCGACCTGGTGGGCCAGCACGTCGTGCAGGTCCCGGGCGGCCCGCAGGCGCTCGGCGCCGGCCGCCCGGCGCTCCTCGGCCCGCCGGCGCTCCCGGGCCGCGCGCAGGGCCTCGGCCGCGGTCAGGATGAGGGCCAGCACGGCGGCGATCGCGACGAGGGTCATGGGCCCGGGGACGGGCTCGCGGCCGAGGAGGCGGGTCAGCACCACGTACCCGGCCAGCCCGACGAACGTGGTCGCCCAGGCCGCCGCCCGGTGGCCCCGCAGCACGGCGTAGAACATCGCCACGGCCAGGGCGATGAAGGTCGGCCCGTAGCGGTAGCCCAGCGCGCAGTACAGCGCGGGCGGCACGATGCCGGCGGCCAGCACGGCGACGGGCGCGCGCTCGCGGGCGAACAGCAGCTGGGGGCCGAGCGCGACCAGAAGCCAGCCCAGGGAGTCCGGCGCCGGGCGGGCGGTGGGGTGGTGGGTGGCCACGGCGACGGCCAGCAGCTGTACCGCGGCCACCTTGACCGGTACCAGCCGGTCCCAGCGCAGCCAGCGGGAGGCGTCCACGAGCCGATGTTATGAAGGCTCGCGGCCGAGCACAGCCACGCCGGGTTGGTATCGGACTACGCCGTTCGGCGTAGCCGGCGGAGTGTCGGCTACGCCGTCAGTCGACCAACCGCATGGCGACCGTGGGGGCGTCCAGCAGTACCGATGCCGGCTCGGAACCGACGACGGTCTGCAGCCGGTGGTCGCCGACGACCAGTTCGACGCCCGTGTAGAGCTCGATCGAGTCCCAGCCGTCCAGGCGGTACGACTTGCGGTAGATGCGCTCGGTCTCCTCCTTGATGTCGGGACTCGAGCGCTTCCAGATGAGCGTGCCGTTGTCGGCGAGGTCGGTCACGACCAGGTGGCCGTCCTCGACCGAGAGCCGGACGTGCTCCTTGGCGATCCAGGCGGCGGCCGCCTCGTGCAGCCAGGCGCCGACCGAGATGTCGTCGGGGTCGGACGGCTCGCGCCCGACCACCATCGGGCGGGCGGCGCCGACGACGAAGCGGCGGCGGGCCAGGTCATCGACGACGATTGCGACGGCGAACGCCGCGGGGCGGGGGCCGGCGTCCTTGACCGCCTCGCCGTGGCGCGGGCAGGCGGGCACGCCGCCGCGCATCCGGGGCACGGGCTGGCCGATGCGCCGGTACTCCCCGAAGGCCGGGCAGTCGGGCTCCTTGCACCGCCACTGCCGGGCCATCAGCGACGCGCCCACGCCGCTGGGCTCGGCCCGCGTGAACCGCCGCCGCACCACCCTCGTGCGGCCGAAGCGCTGCGCCCCGCGGGCGGTGAACGACTGCAGCCCGTCGGGCCGCCCGCCCTTGGCTTGGTCCGGCTTCGCGGAAGGCTCCGCAGGGGCCTCCACCGCGGGCTCCTCCGCAGCGGAGGCGGAGGCGGAAGCGGAGGTGGAGGTGGAGTCGGCGGCGGGAGTGGAGTCGGAAGCGGGAGTGGAGTCGGAGGTGGAGGTGGAGTCGGAGGTGGAGGTGGAGTCGGCGGCAGGGGCGGAAGGGGAATCGGCGGAGGTCACGGGCTCGGCCATGGGCTTCTCGGCGGCCGGGTCGTCGGGGTCCGACGGGACGATGGGCAGCGTCGCCTTGCCCACCACCACCAGGCGCTCCTTGCCGTCCTTGGGCGGGGCCGGCTCGCCGCCGGGGGTGAGCACCGCGCCGCCGGCCCGCGGGGTCAGCCGGAGGACCCGCTCGGGGCTGTCGGTGAGCCAGGGGAAGCGGGGGGCGTACTGCGGCACGTCCCGCACCACGATCAGCGGAAGGCCGGTGAAGTCGGCGATCTCCACCGCCCGGTCGGCGACCACCGGCGTGACCTCGATCAGCCCGTCGTCGGCCCAGCGGCCCAGGACCATCCGCTCCTTGGAGGTCAGCGCGGCCTCGGAGAGCACCTCGCGCCCGGTCACGGGGTACAGCATGGCGCCCGCGTCAATGAGGTACCGGCTCAGCGCGTCGACCACCATGCCCAGGCGCAGCAGGTTGATGGGACGGCCGCCGTCCAGCGGCACGAACCGGGCGACCTCGCCCAGGTCGACCACGGCTTGCGCCAATGTGACGTCCGTGGTCAGCCGCTGCTCGATCGTGTCCATGACACGGCTGATCTCGAACCGCACGGCGTCCTCCTTCGACCCCAACACCCTAAGGCGACGCGGCCCGTGTGAACGGGACGCCACAGGATCAGACTTGTGTACCAGTCAGGAAGGTTGTCCGCCATAACCTACAAAACGACGATCAACTTACGAAACGGTCAGTCGTCCTCGTTCCCGTCCTTCTTCGCCTTGTCGTGCTTCCCCTTCCGCTCCCCGGAAGACCTCTTCGAGGGTGCCGCCGAGGAACTTCCCGTTGGCTGCGCCGTCGGGGGCTGGGTCTGGGCGGGTGCCGCGGCCGAGGCGAGCAGGACCGAGCGGCAGGCCGCGCCGTTGAGCGCGAAGCCGCTCGGCAGCGACCTGGAGTCGCCGGTGCTGCCGGCGCCCGCCCCGACCAGCGTGAACCGCCCGCCGGCGGTCAGGCCGCCGAGGTCGGACCCGCCGAGCAGGACCTTGCCGCCCTGCTGGTGCCAGGTCGCGCCGTCGATGGAGCCGATCGCCTGGCCGGCCGGGAGCTGGAAGGTCAGGCTCCAGCCGCCCTCGCCGCCGGTGGCGGTCAGGCGCAGGTCGGCGGTGAAGGAGCCGCCCGGCTCGTCGCGCGCCGAGTACTCGACCGCGCAGTCGACCGCGGCCGCCTTCGAGGGCTCGGCGGTGACGGCGGCCGGCTCCAGGCTCGGGCTCTCGGCCGCGTTGCCCGGGGAGCACATGGTGAGCCCGCCCACGGCCGCCACGGCGACCACCCCGCCCACGGTCAGCCGGCTGCGCCGGGCGTGCGGCGGGCGGCGGGGCAGCGCGTGGGTCACGGGGCCCTCGGGCCGCCGGGGCGCGGAAGGCATCTGCGGTACCGCCGCGGCAAGGATCCTGGCCAGATCCGACGCGGACGGGCGGTTCTCGGGCGCCTTGGCCAGGGACAGCGAGATGGCCCGGGTAACCCCCGGCGGGACCAGCCCGGGAGGCATGGGCGCGGGCCGGGTGCGCTGGTGGGCCTCCAGCACCCCGGTCGTGGTCGTCCCCTCGGGCCACGGAAAGTGCCCGGCGAGCGCCTTGTAGAGCAGCAGCGCGAGCGCGTACACGTCCGTGGCGGCCGTGGTCGGCAGCCCCCGTATGCGCTCCGGGGCCAGATAGGCGGGCGTGCCGAGGATCTGCCCGGCGCGGTCGCTGTCGTCGCCGGCGACCGCGGAGATGCCGAAGTCGACCAGCTTGGCGCCGCCCTCGGTGAGCATCACGTTGGCCGGCTTCACGTCGCGGTGGACCAGGCCGCGGGCGTGCACGGCGGCCAGCGCGTCGGCGAGCTGGGCGCCGACCCGCACCACCTCGGCCGGGGTCAGCGGCCCGGCCTGCGCCAACGACTGGCCGGTGACCAGCTCCATGACGACGTAGGGGGCGCCGTCGGGGCCGTGGCCGAAGTCGTAGACCTGGGCGATGTGCGGGTGGCTGAGCAGCGCGGCGGCCCGCGCCTCGGCCTGGATGCGCCGCCGCGAGACGGGGTCGGTCAGCAGCTTCGGCGCGAGCAGCTTGACCGCGACCGAGCGCTCCAGCACCTCGTCGAAGGCGCGCCAGACCACGGACATGCCGCCTGTGCCGAGGGGTTCGATCAGACGGTACCTGTCCACGCCATGGTTTTGCCCAGATTCACGTCAGCCACACCAACCTCGCCGGTATGGCGAGCGCCCAGCGCGCTGAGTAGCGCGAGGACGGGCTCGATCTTCTCGTAGAGCAGCAGCACCACGTCGCCGGGTTGGGCCAGGGCGAGCGCGGCCGGGATGGCTTCCTCGACCGTGCGCACCTCGACGCAGGTGGCTTGCGGGGCGACCCGGGCGAGCTCGGCCCGCAGCATGCCGGGCACCTCGCCGACGGCCCGGCCGCGGCGGTCGGCGTCCTCGTAGAGCACCACCCGGCCGAAGCGGGCCCCGACCGCGGCCGCGGACTCGCGCAGCAGGTCGTCGCGGCGGTCGCCGGGCAGGGTCACCGCCGCGACCGCGCGCTCGTAGCCCCAGACCCGCTCGACCAGGTCGCTCACGGCGGCGATGGCGGCCGGGTTGTGCGCGTAGTCGATCAGCACGTGCACCTCGCCGCAGCGCATGAGCGTGCCCCGGCCCGGGTTGTCGGTGAAGGTGCGCAGCTGCTCGGCGACCCGGGCGGTGGTCACCCCGAGCACCCGGGCGGCCGCGGCGGCGGCCAGCGCGTTGGCCACCAGGTGCCGGGCCGCGCCGCCGAAGCCACCGCCGAGCTCGTGCGCGGCCAGCAGCGGCACCCAGCGGCGGCCGGCGAGCTCGACCAGCCAGCCGTCGGCCAGCAGGTAGGCCCGGCCGCCGGAGTCCCAGTGCCGGCGGACCAGCGGGTTGCGCGGGTCGAGGGAGCACCAGATGATCTCGCGCCCGGGAAATTCGAGCTCGCGGCTGCGCGGGTCGTCGGCGTTGAGCACGACCGCGCCGCCCTCCCGGACCCGCTCGGCCACGACCGACTTGACGTCGACGAGGTCCTCGATGGTCTCGACGCCGTCCTGGCCGAGATGGTCGCTGGAGAGGTTGGTGATGACGCCGACGTCGCTCCAGTCGTACCCCAGGCCCTGGCGCAGCAGGCCGCCGCGTGCGGTCTCCAGCACGGCCGCGTCGACCGTCGGGTCGCCGAGCACGATCTGGGCCGAGCGCGGGCCGGTGGCGTCGGCCCGCTGCACCAGCCGCCCGCCGACCACGACCCCGTCGGTGGTGGTCACGCCGACCCGCAGGCCGGCCCCGGCGAGCAGGTGGGTGGTCAGCCGGGCCACCGTGGTCTTGCCGTTGGTGCCGGTGATCGAAACGACCGGGATCCGCGACGGCGCGCCGGCCGGATAGAGCGCGTCCACGATGGCCGCGCCGACGTCGTGCTGCTCCAGGTGCATGCGCAGGCCGGGAGCCGCGTTGACCTCGATCACGCCGCCGCGCCCCAGCGGCAGCTCGGCGGCGATGTCGGGCAGCCGCAGGTCGATGCCGGCGATGTCCAGCCCGACCAGGCCGGCCACCCGCCGGCACAGGTCCGACACCGACGGGTGCACCCGCCGGGTGACGTCGACGCTGGTGCCGCCGGTGGAGAGGTTGGCGTTGTCGCGCAGCCACACCGTGCGGCCGGGCTCGGGCACGTCGCGCAGGGTCAGCCCCTGCCGGCGCAGCAGCGTCTCGGCGACCGCGTCGACCGCCAGCCGGGTGAGCGCCCGGGCGTGCCCGACGCCCCGGCGCGGGTCCTCGTTGGCCAGCTCGACCAGGCCGGCGACGTCGGTGCGGCCGTCGCCGATCACGTGCGCGGCGACCCGTTCGGCGGCGGCCACGATCTCGCCGCCGACGGTCAGCACCCGGTAGTCGCGCCCGTCGAGCTGCCGTTCGACGACCACATCGCCGCCGTCGGCGGACGCCGCCGCGTAGGCGGCGCGCACCGCGTCCTCGGTGTCGAGGCCGAGGTACACGTGCATGCCCTGACGACCGCCGCGGGGCTTCACCACGACGGGCGGGCCGAGCTCGTCGAAGAGCGCGAGGGCCTCCTCCACCGAGCCGGCCGCGCCGCCGTCGGCTACCGGGATGCCGGCCTCGCCCAGCAGGCTGCGGGTCAGCTCCTTGTCGGCGGCGATGTCCACGCCGATCGCCGAGGTCTGGTCGGTGAGGGCGGCCCAGACCAGGCGCCGGTGCCGGCCGTAGCCGAGGCGCAGCAGGCTCAGGTCGCCGACCCGCTCGACCGGGATGCCGCGCTCGCGGGCCGCCCGGGCGATCGCCTCGGTGCTCGGCCCGGGCTTCTGCCGCTCATACCGCCGCTGCACCCCGGTCAGGTCGGGCACCGCGGACGGCTCGCCGCGGGTGAGCGGCAGCACCACCTCGATCGCCGCCCTGAGCAGCAGCTCGGACATCTCCGAGTCGTACGGCTCGTCGAGCGGGCACTCCATGATCACGTCGAAGGCCGACGGGTCGGAGGTGCCGACCGTGCGGCCGAAGCTGACCTCGCGCCCGATGAGGTTCGACAGCTCGATCGCGATGTGCTCGGCGGTGTGGCCGAAGTAGGTGCCGCCGTACAGCCGCTTGACGAAGCCGCCGGGCGCCCCGGCCGCGCAGTGGTGCTCGGCCAGGCCCGGCAGCAGGTCCAGCAGCCGCTCCGGCAGGCCCGGGAAATCGCAGGTCTCGCGGCCGGTCAGCCCGTCCAGGCGGACCCGGGTGACCTGGACGGGGCGGGCGAGGTACCGGTTGGGCCCCCGCAACCACCGACTGCTCTCAATCCGCATGATCCTCTTCCGCTCTCCTCATCGGCGCCCGGTCGGTCAGGTTGAACCGGTGCCCGGCCGGCAGGACGTGCAGTTGGGCGCCCCACAGGGCGATCGGGCCATCCGGCTCGGCCGACGAGCAGCTGATGTCGATGGCCTTCCCGGCGTCGATCACGGTGACGGTGCCCCGCCCGAGCACCTCGAAGACGTCGCCCTCGACCAGGATCGCGGTGTTCTCGTCGATGCCGAGGCCGAGCTCGTGCGGGAACATCGCGACGGCGCTGAGCAGCCGGTTGAGCCGCCCGCGCTCGGCGAAGTGCATGTCGATGAGCACGCTGGGCAGGAACTCCATGCCCGGCCCGGTGTGCACGCTCGTGGTGCTCACCGAGGCGAGGCTGCCGCCGAGGATCATGGTGCTCGACATCATCGTGGCGCCCGCGCTGGTGCCGGCCAGGATCATGCCCTCGGCCAGCCGCGCGTGCAGCGCCGAGTCGACCCGGGAGCCGCCGACGACGGTGGTGATCCGCAGCTGGTCGCCGCCGGTGAAGAAGACGCCGGTGGCCCGCTCGATGGCGGCCACGGCGAGGTCGCTGTTGGCGTCCTCGCGCGACTCGAGCCGCAGGGGCGTGACCCGGCCGGCGCCGAGCCGGTGGAAGACCTCGGCGTACTCCTTCTCCCGGTCGGCCGGGCTGAGGCTGGCCGTGGCGATGACGACGAGGTGCGCATCGGCCCCGCCGGCGAGCAGCACGAAGCGCTCGAGGATCTCGTCGTCGCCGGCGTCATGACTCTCCGCACCGCCGATGACGAGCAGCATTCCGGGCATTCCACCTCCAGAGCCCATCTTGCAAACCGCCGGGGCCCGCCGTACGGCGTTTGCCGGTTTTGGCCGGGCAGCTGCCCGTTGCACATCGACGCCCGTCTCACTACATTGAGCGCAACATATGTGTGTGAAACGTTTTAATGAAACGTTTCATGTCCAAAGGGAGCCGCCATGTCCCTGACAAAACGAAGTCGCGCGGCCGCCACCGCGCTCCTCAGCCTCGCCGCCGTCGTGCTGGTCGCGCCGCCCGCGCCGGCCGTCGCGGCTACGCCCGTGAGCCTCTCCGGGTCGCACTGGATCTGGTACCCAGAGGGCGACCCCCGCACCACCGCCCCCGTGGGCTACCGGTACTTCCGCAAGACCTTCAGCGTCCCGGCCGGCGCGGTCAGCGACGCCCAGCTCGTCGTCACCGGCGACGACTCGGTCGACGTCTGGCTCAACGGCAAGCCGCTCGCGGGCTCGCCGCGGGTGGTCGACTCGTGGAAGAGCGCGCTGTACGTCGACCTGGGCAGCGCGCTGACCAGCGGTACCAACACCGTCGCCCTCGCGGTGAAGAACACCACGTCCGGCCCGGCGGGCGTCATCGGGCACGTCCACGTGGTCACCGCGGGCGGGACCGTCGACGCGGTCACCGACACGTCCTGGAAGTCGGCGCAGAGCGCGCCGACCGGCTGGGAGCAGACCGGCTTCGGCGACGGCGGCTGGCCGGCCGCGCTCGACCTCGGCCTCTACGGCTCCTCGCCGTGGAACACCTCCGTCGTGCTGCCCGACCCCAACGCCGTCTCCCCGCTGAGCGTGGCCGGCGGCACCGTCGAGCACGCGAGCAACCCGCTCGGCGTGGACGCCGCCCAGCCGCGCTTCGGCTGGAAGCTGTCCTCGTCGCAGGACCAGCAGCGGCAGGCGGCCTACCAGGTCCAGGTCTCCACCTCGAGCGCCAACACCGCCGACGTCTGGGACAGCGGGCGGGTGCCGTCCGGGAACCAGGTCGACCTCGTCTACGGCGGGCCGGCGCTGTCGAGCATGAAGAAGTACTACTGGAGGGTCCGCGTCTGGGACACCCAGGGCCGGGCGAGCGGCTGGGGCGCGACCCAGACCTTCGAGACCGCGCTGCGCGCCCCGGCGACCGAGTGGACCGGCGACTTCGTCGGGCAGCCGGCGGTCGCCGCCGACCTGTCCGGGGCCACCTGGATCTGGTACCCCGAGGGCGACCCCGCCGCCGGGGTGCCCGCGGCCACGCGGTACTTCCGCCGGACCTTCACCCTGTCCGCCGTCCCGAGCAGCGCCACCCTGGTGGTCACCGGCGACGACACCGCCGACGTGTGGGTCAACGGCGTGCAGGTGAGCACCTCGCCGCGGGTCTACCAGTCCTGGCAGCAGGCCGTCGCGCTGGACGTGCGGGGGCGACTGACCAGCGGTACCAACACCATCGCCATCTCCACCGAGAACACCACCCAGTCGCCGGCCGGGATGATCGCCAAGCTGACCGTGGCCGGCGCCCCGACGATCACCACCGACACCGCGTGGAAGTCCTCGACCAGCGGCCCGTCGGGCTGGAACCAGGGCGGCTTCAACGACTCGTCCTGGCCAGCGGCCAAGGCGGTCGCCACCTACGGCAGCGGCCCGTGGGCCTCCAACGTGGTCATCGCCAAGGCCGCGCCGCTGGTGCGCAAGGGCTTCACGGTGAGCAAGGCGGTCGCCTCGGCGCGCCTGCTGACCACCGCGCTCGGCCTGCACGAGACCCGGCTCAACGGAGCCAAGGTCGGCACCGACGTGCTCGCTCCCGGCTGGACCGACTACACCAAGCGGCTGCAGTACAAGGAGTACGACGTCACCGGCCAGATCCGGCAGGGCGACAACGCGCTCGGCGCCTGGCTCGGCAACGGCTGGTACTCCGGGAGCCTCGGCTTCGCCGGCAGCCAGCACTACGGCACCCAGCCGTGGTACGCCGCCCAGCTGCTCATCACCTTCACCGACGGCACCACCCAGACCGTCCGCACGGACTCCAGCTGGAAGGTGACCAGCGGCCCGATCCGCGCCGACGACCTCTACAACGGCGAGTCCTACGACGCCCGCCTGACCGCCGCCGGCTGGGACAGCCCCGGCTTCGACGACGCCGCCTGGTCCGCCGTCGCCGTCAGGACCGCCGCCTTGCCCAACCTGGTCAGCCAGGTCGACCCCGGCGTGAAGACCCAGCAGGACTTCCGGCCGGTGGCGATCACCCAGCCGCAGGCCGGGGTGTGGGTCTTCGACCTGGGCCAGAACTTCGCCGGCTGGGACCGCCTGTCGATGTCCGCGCCGGCCGGCACCACCGTGCAGCTGCGCCACGCCGAGGTGCTCAACCCCGACGGCACGATCTACACGGCCAACCTACGCAACGCCCAGGCCACCGACCGGTACACCTTCGCCGGCTCCGGGACCGAGACCTACGAGCCGCGGTTCACCGTGCACGGGTACCGCTACGTCGAGCTCACCGGCGCGCCGGCCGGCTTCACCCCGACCGCCGACACGCTCACCGGCCGGGCGGCGTGGACCGCCGGCAGCCAGCTCGGCACGTTCACCACGTCCAGCG
This sequence comes from Dactylosporangium salmoneum, assembly GCF_039532525.1. NCBI lineage: Bacteria > Bacillati > Actinomycetota > Actinomycetes > Micromonosporales > Micromonosporaceae > Dactylosporangium > Dactylosporangium salmoneum. The sequence goes on along the minus strand of NZ_BAAARV010000058.1, from coordinate 46,804 downwards.
CGATGCTCAACCAGCTGGAGCACAACATCCTGTGGGGCGAGCGCAGCAACATGCTCTCGATCCCGACCGACTGCCCGCAGCGCGACGAGCGCCTCGGGTGGACCGGCGACATCGCGATCTTCAGCAACACCGCGACGTTCAACGTGGACGTGCACGCCTTCCTGGACAAGTTCGCCGACGACCTGGTCGACGCCCAGCACTCCGACGGGGCGTTCACCGACGTCGCCCCGGGCGTCTGCTGCGGCGCCGGCACCGCCGGGTGGGGCGACGCCGGGGTGATCGTGCCCTACACCCTGTGGCAGCGCTACGGCGACGTGCGGGTCGTGGACGAGCACTTCGCGGCCATGGCGAAGTGGGTGGACTACCTGCGCAGCACCTCCGGCGCCGACCTGATCCGCAACCAGACGACGTACGGCGACTGGCTCAACGTCAACGACAACACCGCCCAGGACGTCATCTCCACCGCCTTCTTCGCGTGGTCGGCCCGCATGGTCTCGCGGATGGCGGCGGCGACCGGCCGCAGCGCCGAGGCGACCTCCTACGGGCAGCTCGCCGACCAGGTCGCGGCCGCGTTCACCAACCGGTTCGTGGCCGCGGACGGCACGGTCAGCGGCAACACGCAGACCGGCTACGTGCTGGCCCTCGCCTTCGGCCTGCTCCCGGCCAACCGGGTGCAGGCGGCGGCGGACAAGCTGGCCGCGAAGGTTGCCTCGACCGGCGGGCACCTGTCGGTCGGGTTCCTCGGCGTGGAGAACCTGCTGCCGGCGCTGGCGAACAACGGGCACGCGGACACGGCCTACCAGATCCTCATGCAGCCCGGCTTCCCCGGCTGGGGTTACATGATCTCCAAGGGCGCCACCACGATCTGGGAGCGCTGGGACGGCATCCGCACCGACGGCTCGTTCAACGACCCGGGCATGAACTCCTTCAACCACTACGGCCTCGGCTCGGTCGGCGACTTCCTGTACCGCCAGGTCGGCGGACTCGGCCCGGCCGCGCCCGGCTACTCGGCCCTGCTGATCGCCCCGCAGCCGGGCGGCGGCCTCACGTCGGCGAAGTCGGCGTACGAGACCCCGTACGGCAACGCGGTCAGCGACTGGTCGGTCTCGGGCGGCACCCTCACGCTGCGGGTGACCGTCCCGGCCGGCGCCTCGGCCACGGTCCGCGTCCCGACGTCCAACGCGGCGTCGATCGCGGCCCCGGCCCAGGCCGTCCCCTCCGGCACGGCCTCGTTCTACCTGCCGGCCGGCTCGTACACCTTCACGGCCGCCGCTTAGTTCGACGGGAGGGAGCGTCCTACCGGGGCGCTCCCATCCCCGCCGCCCCGGGCGAATACTGATGGGCATGAGTGTCCCCAGGCTCATCCGCCCCGCGAAGCTGCCGGCCACCACGCCCCCGCCGCTCACCGGCCCCTGGACCCCCGACGACACCCGCCTGGACCGGGCCGAGCTCCTGCCCTTGCCCTCCGGCCGCCCGCCCGAGGACGTGGCGGCCGACGGGTCGGGCGCGGTGTTCTGCGGTACCGAGGACGGCCGCATCTGGCGCCCACCCGCAGCTGCGCCGCCTGGTCGCCCTGCTGCCGACCGGCATCCAGCCCGGGCCGGGCCCGCACACGATCGCCGCCCTGGTCGACGCCGAGGGCCGGGTCCTGCGCACCCTCCACGGGCCGGCCGGCCGCTACCCGATGCTGACCGGACTCCGCCAGGACGGCGAGACGCTCTGGCTGGCCAGCCTGACGCGGCCCGCCCTCGCCCGGGTCACGCTGGGCGGCGACGCTCGAACGGGCACTGGTACCACAGGAACCTAGGCAGCAGCCCGGTCTCATAGGCCAGGCCGTCGACCCGCACGGGGACCACGGAGTCGGGGTCGGGCAGGGCGGCGGTGCGGACCCAGCTCCCGCCCTTGCCCCGCGTGCCGCCCTCGCGCCGAAGGCGGTCGAACAGGCCGGGCGGGGCCCAGTCCTCGGCGAACGCCTCGACCAGGCCCTCGGTCGTGTCGGTGAACTGGTAGCGGGCGGCGTACGGGGTGCCGTTGTGCCGCCACACCAGCAGCTCGACCGGGCGGCGGAGCAGGGACTCCAGCCAGGCCAGCGGGGGACCCAGCTCGTCATGGGCGGCCGGCGCGGGCATGGCCAGCGGGCTCGGCTCCTCCGGCGGGAGGTAGGTGTGGCTGTCCAGCTGGTCGCCGCGCAGGCGGCCGTCCAGCAGGTGCAGGCCGACGCTCAGCAGCTCGGTCTGGTCGCGGATGGAGACCTCGGCCACCACCGAGCCATCGTGCTCGTTGCGGAAGACCTCGCTGCCCGCGCCGGCGGCCGGGAGCTCACGGGCGCCCTCGCGCAGGGCCAGCACGAAGGCGGCCTCCGGCTCGGTGAACTCGTCGCCGGCGGGGAACCAGTCGTCGCGGCGCAGGTCCGACGGGGGCCTCGGGCGGTCGGTGCGCATGCGGACGGCGATCAGCACGGCGCCCGGGCCGAAGAACGCGATGCCGAGCACGCCGCCGATCTTGTCTCCGATGCCGCCGTCCGAGAACAGCAGGGCGATGCCCGCGACCACGAACATCAGGCAGCCGGCGATTGCCCCCCATGGACTCACGCCGGGATCATGTCCTGCGGCGCTCGTAGGCGGCGCGACTTTGCTCGATATGTGGGACGTGCTCCATCGCCCAGCCGGCCAGGGTCAGGGCCGGGCCCAGCAGGCTTCGGCCCATAGCGGTCAGGGTGTACTCCACCCTCGGCGGGACCTCGGCGTGGACCTCGCGGGCGACCAGGCCGTCGCGCTCCAGATTGCGCAGGGTCAGGGTCAGCATGCGCTGGGAGATGCCCGGGACCCGCTGATGGAGATCGGTGAAGCGCAGCGTCTGCTGGTCCAGGGTGGCGACCACCAGCAGGGTCCACTTGTTGCAGATCTGCTCCAGGATCTGGCGCAGCGTGTGGCCGCCGTCCCCCCGGATCATGCAGAGGTGTTCGTACTCCGACATGGCGCTCCCTGTGCGTCAGGCACACGCGTGTGCCTTTTGTAGGCCCCTCGATAGTGACGCATCATGGGGTTCCTTACGAAAGGTAAGTGTCCTGGTAGGAGGGCGTCGTGAAGGTTGCGTTCTGGGTTCTGGCCGGGCTGCTGGCACTGTTCTACCTCTATGCGGGCGGCAAGAAGGTCGCGCAGAGCAAGGAGCGGCTGCAGCCGATGATGGGGTGGGTCGACACCGTGCCGATGCCGCTCGTGCGGGTCATCGGGGCGCTCGAGATCCTCGGGGCGATCGGGCTCATCCTGCCGCCGCTCACCGGGATCGCGGCCGGGCTGGCGATCGCGGCGGCCGCCGGGCTGGTGCTCGTGCAGGTGGGCGGGATCGCGCTGCACCTCTCGCGCGGGGAGGGGCGGCTCATCGGGCTCAACATCGGGCTGCTCGCGGCCGCCGCCGTCACCGTCTGGCTGGGGACCGCCTTCGTCTAGTCCGTTTCCGGGCGCTGCTCGTCGCGGGCCTCGTGCAGCGCGTCCATGAGGGCGGCGTTGATGCGGGAGCCGCCGCGCTTGAAGCCCAGCTGCCTGCGGGCCTCCTCGATGACCTGCTCCTCGGTGCGCAGCAGGGTGTCGGACTCGATCCAGCGGATGAGGTCGACGAGGAGCTCGCGCGGGTACTCCCCGATCGGGCGGCCGGGGGTCAGCGCCGGGCGGGGCAGCGGGCGGGAGTCCTCCCCTGCCACCGGCTCCGGCTCGTCCGCGGCCAGGTTCAGCACCACCGTGGGCTCGTCGGTGCGGCGGGCGTCCACCGCGGCGACCGCCTCGTCGTAGGCGGCCCGGGCGCGGGAGGTCTCGGCCACCGGGTCGGCGAACCAGTCGGTCGACCAGATGCGGTGGAAGCGCCAGCCCAGCCGCTCCAGCTGCTCCTGGCGCAGGCGGTCGCGGTCGCGGGCGGTGCTGGCCGAGTGGTACGAGGCGCCGTCGGTCTCGATGGCCAGGACCATCTCGTCGGGGACGGTCGGGTGGGCGCAGGCGAAGTCGATGCGGTAGCCGGCCGTGCCGAACTGCGGGACGACCGGGATGCCGGCGGCCGCCAGGCGGTCGCGGACGTCCTGCTCGAAGGCGTTGAGCTGGGAGAACGCGGAGGCGGCGCCGGTCAGGCCCGTGCCCCCCGACTCGGCGTACTCGAGGTAGGCCCGCAGCAGGCGCACCCCGTCGGACGTGGTGCGGGCCGGGTCCATGTCGGCCGCGGTGAACGAGCTGACCAGGGTCATCCGGCGGCGGGCCCGCGTCACGGCGACGTTGAGGCGGCGTTCGCCACCCGGGAGCAGCAATGGGCCGAAGCGGTACAGCAGCCGCCCGGCCGAGTTCTTGCCGTACCCGATGGAAAGGATGATGGCGTCGCGCTCGTCGCCCTGGACCCGCTCGAGATTCTTGACGAAGAAGCGCTCGGTTGAGGTCTCGGCGAAGAACGGGTGCAGCTCGGGGCGGGCGGCGAGGGCCTTGCGCAGGGCGAGGTCGATGCGCTCGGCGTGGGTGATGCCCATCGTGATCACGCCGAGCGACTCGTTCGGGCGCACCTGGGCGTGCTGCAGGACCAGCTCCACGACCCGCTGTACCTCGGCCGTGGCCGAGTCCTCGGAAGCCTCGCCCGAGGCGTCGAACGGCACGTGGACGTGGGACACGCTGCCCACGCCGGCCACGCCGGGGAAGGTGACCAGCGAGCCGTCGTAGATGTGCGCGTTGGAGAAGCCGATCAGCCGGTCGTCCTGGCTGCGGTAGTGCCAGCGCAGCATGTAGCCGGGCAGCAGCGCGGTCAGCACGTCCAGGATCGACTCGTAGCCGGAGGTCAGCGACAGGTCGATCGAGCCGTCGGCGTTGACGCCGAGCGGGTCGGGGGTGGTGCCCTCCTCGGCCGCGGTGAAGAACGACGTCGGCGGGAGCTGGTGCTCGTCGCCGGCCACGACGATCTGGCGGCCGCGCAGCAGGGCCGGCACGGCGTCGGCCGGGGTGACCTGGCTGGCCTCGTCGAAGACGACCACGTCGAAGAGGTCGGCCTGCGGCGGCAGCAGCTGGGAGACCACCAGCGGGCTCATCGCCCAGCACGGGCGCAGGGCGGTGAGCATGTGCGGGGCGGTCGCGAAGAGCTGGCGGATCGGCAGGTGGCGGCGCTTGAGGTTGGCCTGGTGCTCGACCAGGCGGCTCTCGTCGGGGTACTCGTCGCGGGTCCGCGTGATGTGCTCGGCCACGGCGCGCAGCACCCGCGTGGTGGTGGCGTCGATGTGGCGGCGGTCGGCGTCACGGAACTCGGCGACGTTGCGCGCGTGCAGCGGGCCGTCGAAGGCGCCGACCCGCGGGTCGGTGAAGTTGAGGTGCTGCAGGATCGAGGCGTGCCAGCAGGCGTCGAAGACGGCGGCCGCCCCGTCGGCGTCGGGCCGGCGGGCCCGCAGGTCCGCCAGCAGCGGGTCGAGGCCGAAGGAGGCGAACCCGGCGGCCAGCTCGTTGAGGCGCGGCATGCGGCGCAGGGTGCGCTCGTCGGCGGCCAGTGCGGCCACGAGGCGGCCCAGCCGGTCGAGGTCCATGCCGGCCATCGGGAGCTGGGGGCAGTACCGCTGCAGCTGTTGCACCTGCACGTCGAGCTGGTCGAACGCGGCGCGGGCGCGGGCCAGTTCGGCGGGCAGCCGCGGGGTGCCGCCGTCGGCCGCGAGCCGGGCCCACTCCTGGCGCTGGGCGAGCGCGCCCTGCAGGCCGGCGAACAGCTCCGGCCGGCTCGGGGTCCCCGGGCCGCGCCACAGCTGGGCGGCCTGCTTGCGCATGCGCCGACGGGCCCACCAGCTGAGGTCGGTGCCGGGCTGGCCGGCGTGTGCGCGGCGCCAGTCGGCGTCGGCGGCCGAGGCGATGTACGCGGCGAGGTCGGTCCGGAACACCTCCTCGCGCAGGCGCGCGAGGGTGGCGGCGACCGCGTCGAGCAGCGCGAAGAGGGCCCGCCAGCCGGCGAGGTCGGCCGGGGCGCGCAGGCCGGCGTGCTCCTGCACGTACCGCAGGGCCGGGCGGGCGTCGGGCAGGGTCCGGGTCGAGAGCTTCTCGGCCAGCTCGAAGGCGGCCTCGGCGTCGGCCGGGGAGTGCACGGCCGCGCCGACCCAGCCCGACTGCAGCCCGTCGAGGGCGAACCCGCCCAGCGTGGCGTAGTCGCGCAGCTGCTCGCGGACCCGCCGGGCGGTGGCGGCGTCGAGCGCGGTGAGCACCGGGCCGCGCAGCCGCACCTCGGTCATCGGCACGACCGCGCCGGAGAGCCGGATCATCTCGGTCTGGGCCTGGAACACCGAGACGTCCCACGGCTCGCGCGGCAGGTGCATGGCCTCGTCGTGGTCGTTGAGCGCGGCCCGCCGGACGGTCAGCGTCTCGTGCAGCACGCCGAGCTCGGGCTGGGCGATGCGGGCGGCCGAGTCGAAGGCGGCCTTGAGGTCGGCCGCCACCTTGCGTCGCGAGGTGGTGCCGTCGTGCACGTCCATCACCAGGTCGCCCAGCCCACGGCGGGCCAGCCGGTCGGTGACGGCGGTGATCGCGGCCCGCTTCTCCGCCACGAAGAGCACCCGCTTGCCCCGGGCGACCAGGGACGCGATGAGGTTGGCGATGGTCTGGCTCTTGCCGGTGCCGGGCGGGCCCTTGATCACGCTGTGCTGGCCGGCCAGGACGGCGTTGATCGCGTAGTTCTGCGACGAGTCGGCGTCGAGGACCAGGAACTCGTTCTCCGGCGGGATCCAATCCGGGTCGCGCAGCGCGAGGCCGGGGGCCGGGCGCAGCGCCGCCTGGGCGTCGCGGTCGCCGGCGATGGCGGCGATGACGTCGTGCTCGACCAGGGCCCGGGCCGCCACCCGCAGGTCGGTGACCATGGGCAGCTTGGCGTAGGAGAAGGTGCCCAGCACGAAGCGGGGGCTGATCGCGAAGCCGCGGACCCGGCCGGACGCCTCCTTGACCAGGCGTTCGTACAGCGGCTGCGCATCGAAGCCGGCGGTGTAGCTCACCAGCTCCTCGAGCTCGTCGGCGTCGACCCGCACGCCGAAGTCCTCCTCCAGCAGCTGCAGCAGCGTCGGGTTGAGCTCCAGGTCGCCCTGCAGCGTGAGGTCGAAGTCCTCCTCGGCGGCGCCGCGGGCCCGCAGCAGGGCCGAGCGCAGCAGCACCGGCGCGGCCGGGGCGGCCCCGCCGCCGGGCGGCGGGCTCCAGGTGGCGCTGCCGATGGCGGCGAAGCAGGTCTCGATGCCGCGCTCCTCGGCCAGCTCCCGGGCCTTGTTGCGGATCGTGCGGGCCCGCTTGATGGCGGCGGCGTGCGCGTCGCGGTCGGCGAAGAGGTGGCCGAGCGACAGGGTGCGGCCGCCGAGCAGGGACTGCAGGGAGACCGGGTCGGCGGCGCTCAGGTCGAGCGTGCCGGACCGCAGGTCGCGGTAGTAGAGCAGCGTGTTGCGCCCGCCGAGGTCGATCAGCTGGGACCGCCAGCGTCGGGCCGCCTCCTGCACCAGCGCGCCCCGCCGGTCCACAGCGTCGTCCACGCTTGCGAGCGTAGCGGGCCTGACAAGGGAAGTCCGGAGAGCGCTCCCCCAACCAGCCAGCTCGTCGTGGGACTCCAACCGCACGGGCACGACCGGGCACATCACCTTCCACCACCAGCCACGGGCGGCACCAACCCGCCCCCGTCCGGCGGGGCCGCGGCGCCCTACCTCTACATGGGCTGGGCGTGAAGTCCAACTGCAGCGGCATCGCGCAGAACAACCGGCAGTTCACGCAGATCACGACCACCTTCGCGGGCTGACCGTCGTCGCGTGGAGGGGCCGTCGCTTCGGCGACGGCCCCTTTTGTTCAGCGACTCGCCGCCGACGATCCCACCGGCACGAGCGCCTGGCTCGGCGGTATGACGATCTGCCGGGGCTGCGCGATCTGCGCGACCAGCAGGGTGCCGACCAGGCCGAAGAGCGAGTACCCGCCGAGGATGATGGCCGCCCGCTCCACCCCGACCCCGTCGAAGTACACGATGCCGCGGATCGCCTCCGTGCCCAGCCCCGGCGGGAGCCACTGGCCGATCGCGCGCCAGAACGCGGGCAGGAGCGGCGCCGGATAGGCGCCACCCGCGCTCGGGTTGCCCAGGATCACGAACAGCAGGATGGTCACGCCGGTGCCGACGAAGCCGAAGGCGGCCTGCAGGGCCATGGTGAAGCAGCCCGAGGCGAAGACCAGCAGGGCGCCGAACCACCAGAGCTGGGCCAGGTGGCCGTCCAGCGCGCCGAAGAGCGAGCCCGCGATGAGCGCGCCGCCGACGCCGGCGACCGCGGCGTACGCGGCCAGGGACAACAGCCGGATCAGCGCCCGGTGCGGGTTGGCCGGCCGGGAGCCCTTGCTGGTGCTCACCGCGATCGCCACGAGGTAGCCGCCGACGACCCACCCGAGCGCGAGGTAGAACCCCGAAAGGCCGCGGGCGTCGCCGAGCAGGGCCGGCCTGGCGTCCTCGACCGTGAACGCGCGGTCCTGGGCGTCCTCCAGCGGCGTCATGATCTGGGTCAGCGCCGTGGCGACGCTGCTCCCGGCGGCGCTGGCAATGATCAGCCGGTCGGTCGCGTCGGTGCTGGAGACGATGAACGCCCCGTACACCTCGCGCTCGTCGATCATCCGGCGTGCGGCGTCCTCGCTGAACGCGGGTCGCGCGTCCAGCGGCTCGCCCGGTAGCCGGTCGAGCTTGCCGACCAGGTCGTCGAGCGCCTCCGGGGGCGCGGCGACGGCCACAGGAATCCGGTGCGGGGTCGGCTCGTGGAATGCCCCGATATAGCTGGCGATGAAGGCCAGCTGGAGGGCGAGCACCGCGAGGACCAGCGCACCCGCGCGCGGCGTGACGCCGTCGCGCACTTCATGAAGAAATCCCGCTTTCACCGTTTTTGACGGTATCGTACGGGCGACTCCGGCGCGTCAGACTTGACCTTTTTGTCCGCACTCGACCCGCCGCGTGCCCTGCCCGCTAAATAGCGAAATATCCGATATGCGGGAATCAGACCTGCCGGAAGACCCAGACCCGCATGAGGACGAAGCGCAGCAGGGTCGTCACGGCGTTGGCCACCAGCAGGACGGCGAGCTCGGCCAGGTGCGTGTGGGCCGGGGACGCGAGGTTCAGCAGGCCCAGGGCGGCCGAGTTCAGGGCCAGGCCCAGCGCGAAGAGCAGCAGCCCCTGGAGCTGGTGTCTGACCGCCCCGTCGGTGCCGCGAATGGCGAACGTCAGCCGCCGGTTGAGCGCCGTGTTGGCGATCGCCGTGCTGAGCAGGGCGATGAAGTTGGCCGCCTGGGCCCCGGCGGCCGGGCGCAGCAGGGCGTACAGGGCCAGGAACGCCACCGTGGAGAAGATCCCGATCCCGCCGAAGCGCAGCAGCTGCGGCAGCATCCCCGCCGGCACGCCCTCCACGAGCGGGGCGCGGCCCAGGCGGCTGCGCAGCGCGGCCAGCGGCAGCTTCCCGGTGACCAGCGCGCGGCCCAGGCGGGCGATGCCCTTGAGGTCCGCCACGGCGGTCGCCACGATGTCGACCCGGCTGTCGGGGTCGTCGATCCAGTCGACCGGCACCTCGTGGATGCGCAGGCCGGCCCGCTGGGCCAGGACGAGCAGCTCGGTGTCGAAGAACCAGCCGGTGTCCTCCACCAGCGGCAGCAGCTGCTCGGCCACGTCCCGGCGGATCGCCTTGAAGCCGCACTGGGCGTCGGAGAAGCGGGCGCTCAAGGCGGTACGGAGGATGCGGTTGTAGCTGCGGGAGATGAACTCCCGCTTGGGGCCGCGGACCACCCGGGAGCCGCGGGCCAGGCGGCTGCCGATGGAGACGTCGGAGTGCCCGGACAGCAGCGGCGCGACCAGCGGCAGCAGGGCGTTGAGGTCGGTGCTGAGGTCGACGTCCATGTACGCGAGCACCGGGGCGTCCGACGCCGTCCAGGCCCGCTTCAGCGCCCGCCCGCGGCCCTTCTCGGACAGCCGCAGGACCTCCACGCCGGGCAGCTCGACGCTCAGCGCGGCGGCGACCGCGGGGGTCTCGTCGGTGCTGGCGTTGTCGGCGACGGTGATCCGAAAGGGGTACGGGAAGCTCTCGCTCAGGTGCTGGTACAGGCGCCGCACGCACGGGCCGAGATCGGCCTCCTCGTTGTAGACCGGGATGACGACGTCGAGAACGGCGCCGGTGTTCCCGCCGCCGGCGCCGTTGGTGCGAGGAAGCGTCTCAGTGCTCATGGACACCACGGTCGGGTTCGGACCTTCCGGAAGCTTGCGGCCAACCTGTGCCCAGCCTGTGAGTTGCGCAGGCGAAAGGGCGGCCCCCGAAGAGGGCCGCCCTTGGGTGGGACGCGTCAGGCGGTCAGGTCGTACAGGGTGGTGTTGCCGATGGTCTGGGCCGTGTAGTTGGCCTCCACCCAGGACGCGATCTCGGCGCTGACGCTGCTGCCGCCGTTGCTGCGGCCGCCGAGCCCCGACCCGCCGATGAAGTAGTGGATCCTGCCTTCGTTGACGTACTGCTGGAACTGCGCCAGGCTCGGCGCCGGGTCGCTGCCGTTGAACCCGCCGATCGCCATCACCGGCAGCTCGGTGGCCAGCTGGTAGCCCGAGGCGTTGTTGGAGCCGACCGCCGCGGCCACCCAGGTGTACTTCGCGCTGTCCGCCCGCAGTGCCGCGACCACCTCGGAGCTCGGCGTCGTGGCGTTGAGCAGCCCGCCCATGCCGCCGCCACCCATGCCGCCACCACCAACGCCGGCCCCGCCGAAGGCGCCGCCGGCGCGGCCGCCGAAGCCGCCGGTCGGGGGCATCCCGCCGCCGAAGCGACCGCCGCCCATGCCGCCCGCGACCGCCGGGCCGGCGGTGACGATCGAGCCGGTGTGCGCTGTCGCCGCCGTGTTCAGCGAGTAGGCGACCGGCCCGCCGAGCACGGCGAAGAGGGCGAGCGCCGTCGCGGCCAGGCGCAGGTGGCGGCTCAGCTGCTGGCCGAGCAGCAGGCCGGCCGCGCCCAGGCCGCCGGTGGCCAGCACCGCCACCCGCAGCCAAGGGTGGAACGCGTCGGCCCGGTCCAGCAGGATGTACGACCACACCGCCGTGATCGCGACGCTGCCGCCGAGGACCAGCAGGGCGTAGAGGTCCGCCCGCCGCCGCCAGAGCGTGGCCGCGCCCATGCCCACCAGCGCGCCGATCGCCGGGGCCAGGGCCACCGTGTAGTAGTCGTGGAAGATGCCCTGCATGTAGCTGAAGACCACGGCGGTGGTGACCAGCCAGCCGCCCCACAGCACGTAGGCGGCCCGGCGCGAGGACCAGACCAGCCCGGCCACGGTCAGGATGAGGGCCGCCGGCAGCAGCCAGGAGGCCTGCCCGCCGGTCTGCCCGTCCAGCAGGCGGGACCAGCCGGTCGCGCCCCAGCCGCCGCCGTTGCCGCCGCCCCCGCCGACGCTGCCGGTCTCGTTGCCCGTCAGCCGGCCGAAGCCGTTGTACCCCAGGGTCAGCTCGAGGATCGAGTTGGACTGCGAGCCGCCGACGTAGGGCCGCCAGGACGCCGGGGTCAGCGACACGATCGCCACCCACCAGCCGGCCGAGACGATCACCGCGGCCCCGGCGACGAGCAGCTGCGTCAGCCGGCGCGCCCATCCGGTCGGGGCGAAGAGCAGGTAGGCCAGGCCGAACGCGGGCACGACGAGCAGGGCCTGGAGCATCTTGGTGAGGAAGCCGAAGCCGACCGCGCTGCCGGCGAAGACGAGCCACCAGGTGCTGCCGCGCTCGATGGCGCGCAGCATGCCGTACACGCCCGCCACCAGCAGGAGCATCAGCAGCGCGTCGGGGTTGTTGAAGCGGAACATCAGCGTGGCCACCGGCGTGGTGGCGAGCACGGCCCCGGCGAGCAGGCCGGCCAGCGGTCCGTGCCAGCGCTTGACCGTGAGGTACAGCAGCCAGACCGTCGCCACCCCGATCAGCGCCTGCGGGGCGAGGATGCTCCACGAGCTGAGCCCGAAGAGGCGCACCGCCAGGCCGGTGACCCACAGCGCGGCCGGCGTCTTGTCGACCGTGATGAAGTTCGAGGCGTCCGAGGAGCCGAAGAACCACGCCTTCCAGCTCTCGCCGCCGGCCTGGGCGGCCGCCGCGTAGAAGGCGTTGCCCCAGCCGGAGGCGCTGAGGTTCCACAGGTACAGCACACCGGTGGCGAGCAGCAGCAGCCCGAGCGCCGGGCGCGTCCAGACCGGATCGCCGCCTCTTCGGCGCGCCTCGGTCTGCTGCGGAGCGGCCGGGGGCGCGGCCGGAGGGGTCAGCGTGGTCGTCATGACCATCAAGGTGCGCCGCAACCCTTCCGGCCCGTTCAACCCGAGCTGTGCGCCACCTGTGAACCCGGCCCGAGCCCAGCCACGACGAGCCCGCCACTTCTCGACCAGGGCGAGGACGTGTGTCAGGGGTGTGGGTGGGCGGAGCCCCCCACTTGGAGCGAAGCGACGACTAGCTCAGCCCATCTCAAAGAGCATGCACGTGGAGGTGGCGTGGGCGACGAGGCCGCCGCGGGCGTCGGTGATCTGCGCCTGGGCGAGGGCGGTCCGGCGGCCCTTGGAGATGATCGTGCCGACGCAGGTGAGCACGCCCGAGGCGATCGACGCGGGGCGGAGAAACTTCGAGGTCAGGTCCAGGGTGGTGTACCCCACGCCAGCGGGAAGGGTCGAGTGCACCGCGCAGCCCGTGGCGGTGTCCAGCAGCGTCGACAGCACCCCGCCGTGCACGCTGCCGAGGGGGTTGTAGTGGTACTCCTGGGGCTCCAGCGTCACCACGACCCTCCCCTCCTCGGCCTCCAGCCGGCCGGCGCCGAGCAGGTGCATGATCGGCGGGGCCGGCAGCTCGCCGCGGGACATCGCCTGCAGCAGCTCCAGCCCGCTCCGCCGGCCGATCTCCGCCGCGTTGAGCATCGGGTCGGACCAGGCGAAGGTGCGGCGGCGGTGGTCGGTCTCGGTCTGCGTCATGGACCCAGCGTCGCGGCGGGGGCTGAATCTGTCAATAAGACCCAGCACGGCGATAGCCTGGCAACATGAGACCCAGGGCACTCGAGTGGTCGGTCGAGAACTGCACGATCGGCCGGACGATGGCGATCCTCGGCGAACGGTGGACGATCGTCGTGCTGCGCGAGGTCTTCAACGGCGTGTTCCGCTTCGACGACATGCGTGAGCGCACCGGCATCCCCCGCCAGGTGCTCACCAACCGGCTCGCCCTGCTGGTCGACAACGGCATCCTGCGCCGGGTCCCCTACCGCGAGCCCGGCGCCCGGGCCCGGGACGAGTACCGGCTGACCGAGAAGGGGTTCGACCTCTATCCGCTGCTCGTCGCGGTGCGCGAGTGGGGCGACCGGTATCTGGCCGATCCGGGCGGCCCGCCGCTGCAGACCGTGCACCGCGGCTGCGGCGCCGACGTGCACGCCGTGCTGGTCTGCGAGCACGGACACTCCGACGTCCCGCCCCGGGACGTGGTCCCGCAGCCCGGCCCCGGGGCGGTCAAACGGACAAAGGCGGTGGAATCCCCAGAAGCTTGAGCACTATGCGCGAAGACTGACCAACCTGTTGACAACGCGACGCTACCGGCTGCCCAACCATGGATCACGGCGAGTCATCGACCCATGGAAGGGGCCCGCATGCCGAGGAGATACCGGACCGCACTGGGCGCCGCCTCCGCCGCGATCGCGATCGCGGCCGGGGCGGTCGTGCCGGGCGTGCCGGCGGTCGCAGCCACGCCGGCGGCAACCAGCGCCGACCTGACGCGCGTCATCGTCGAGTACAGCGACGCCGACGCCGCCGCCCACGCGGTCACCCGCGCCGGCGGCACGGTCGGCAAACCGTTGTCCGTCGTGGACGGATTCGTGGCAGAGGTACCGAACAACCAGATCGCAGCACTGAAGGCCGCGCCCGGCGTGCGGGGCGTGACCGTCGACGGGAAAGTGGGGCTGGAGGCGGCCACCTGGCGCGCGGACGGCGACGCCAACTCGATGTTCAGCGTCGTGCGCGCGACCGGCGCGCTGGACGTGTGGAAGAAGACCGACTCCAGCGGCCGTCAGCTGGGTGGCATGGGCGTCGGCGTCGCACTGATCGACTCCGGCGTCTCACAGGTCGCCGGGCTCAACGACAGCACCCGGATCATCAACGGCCCGGACCTGTCGTTCGAGTCGCAGGCGGCCAACCTGCGCTATGTCGACACCTTCGGCCACGGCACGCATATGGCCGGCCTGATCGCGGGTCGCGACCCGGGCACCAACCTGGCCACCGTCTCCGATCCGACCAACTTCACCGGCATGGCCCCGCTGGCCACGCTGATCAGCGTGAAGGTGGCCGCCGCGGACGGCGCTACCGACGTGTCGCAGGTCATCGCCGCGATCGACTGGGTCGTGACCCACCGCAACGACACCGGGCTGAACATCAAGGTGCTGAACCTGTCCTTCGGCACCGACTCCAACCAGGACGAGAAGCTCGACCCGCTCTCGCACGCGGTCGAGTCGGCCTGGAAGAAGGGCATCACGGTGGTGGTGTCCGGCGGCAACGACGGCACCTCCCGCAGCTCGCTGTCGATGCCGGCGGCCAACCCGTACGTCATCGCGGTCGGGGCGGCCGACTCGAAAGGCACCGACACCCGCTCCGACGACGTCGTGGCCGAGTTCAGCAGCCGCGGCAACGCCACCCGCTCCGTCGACCTGACCGCCCCCGGGCGCTCGATCGTCGGCCTGCGCGACCCCGGCTCGTACGTCGACGTGAACTACCCCACGGGGCTGGTCCCGGGCGACACCACGGGCCGCTACTTCCGCGGCAGCGGCAGCTCCCAGGCCGCCGCCATCACTTCCGGCGCGGCCGCGCTGCTGCTGCAGCAACGCCCGTCGCTCACCCCGGACCAGGTGAAGAAGCTGCTCACGAGCACCGCCGACGCCATGCCCAACGCCGACGCGCTCGGCCGCGGCGCGGGCGAGCTGAACATCAAGAAAGCCTTCGAGGCACCGACCCCGACCGTGACCCAGAGCTGGGCGGCGTCGACCGGCACCGGCACGCTGGAGGCCTCGCGGGGCACCGCCCACGTGGCCGACCCGACCAGCGGCGTGATGCTCACCGGCGAGAAGGACATCATGGGCAAGGCCTGGAACGGCACCACCTGGGCCAAGGCGGCCACCGCCGGCACCGCGTGGAACGGCGGCACCTGGAACGGCTCGGCCTGGACCGGCACGACGCTGGGCAACGGGTCCACGGGCAAGAGCTGGGCCGCCGTGAACTGGTCGGGCACCAACTGGGACGGCCGCACCTGGAGCGGGCGCACCTGGAGCGGTGCCACATGGGACGGCCGCACATGGAGCGGGCGAACTTGGTCAGGAAACACGTGGAGCGGCCGAACTTGGAGTGGGAGCTACTGGTCGTCCTCCATCTGGGACTAGCAGTACGACCACGCCGAGACTCGCACAACACAGGGCAATGATGACGAAAGCACGTGGGTGGAGCCGCCCGGACGCCCGGGTCGCGACGCTCAGCCTCTGGCTGGGCGTCGCGACCATCGCGGCCCATGCGCTGCGCATCCGCAGCGTGGGCCTGCCGGCCGACCCGGATCCGATGCCGCTGGGGATTCTGCTGGTGGCGTTCGCCCTGACCGAGGGCTTCGCGGTGCACGTGCGCGTGCGCCGCGGCGGCCACGCGATGAGCCTCAGCGAGATCCCGATGGTCCTCGGGCTGCTGTCCGTCGACCCGACCCTGCTGCTCTGCGTGCGCCTCATCGGCGGCGTGATCGGCCTGGCCGGCCTGCGCGGCCAGCGCGGCGTGAAGCTCGGCTTCAACGTCGCCCTCCTCGGGGTGCAGACCACGGCCGCGGCCGTGCTGCTGCGCGCCCTGTCCGGGCCGGTGCTGCCCACCGGCCCGAAGGAGTGGCTCCTCGTCCTGATCGTCATGCTGGTGTCGGACGCGATCGCCGCCGTCCTGGTCACCGCCGTGATCGCCCTGCACGACGACCCCGGCGAGTGGAAGCGCCTGCCCGGCGCCCTGCAGGGCATGCCGCTGGTCGCCATCACCACGAGCATCGGCCTCGTCAGCGTGCTGGCCATCGAGAAGGACCCGCGGGCCATCGTGCTGCTGACGATCGTCTCCGCGGTGACGTACCGCGCCTACCGCACCTTCGTCCAGCAGAGCCAGGGCCACCAGCAGGTCGAGGAGCTCTACGCCTTCACCCGGGCGCTCGACGGGTCGCTCGACACCGGCGGCGTGGCCCGGATCGTCCTGGAGCAGGCCCGCGACCAGCTGCGGGCCGAGCGGGCCGAGCTGATCGTGCCCAACCCCGACGGCACCCACGTGCGGCTGCGCATGCACGGCCGGCGCCACCTCGACATCAGCACCGTGGACGCGCTGCCCGAGACCGCCTGGTGGCAGCCGGCCCGCACCGGTGCGCCCGTCCTCGTGCCGAAGGGCAGCCGGGTGATCGGCTCGATCGAGGACGGGATCGCGGTCCCGGTGCCGCTGAGCGACGGCGCCGCCGGCGTGCTGCTCGTGGCCGACAGCCTCGCCGACATCCCGACCTTCGGCGAGCAGCAGCTGCGGCTGTTCCAGGCGCTGGCCAACCACGCCAGCCTGTCGCTGGCCAAGGCCCGGCTGCTCGACGAGCTGCGCCGGGAGGTGGCCCAGAACGAGCGGCTGGCCCTCTACGACCCGCTCACCGGCCTGCCGAACCGGCAGCGCTTCTCCGCGCTCGTCGACGAGCTGCGGGCCGCCGGCACCCCGCTGACGGTGCTGCTCATGGACCTGGACCGGTTCAAGGAGATCAACGACGCGCTCGGCCACGACGTCGGCGACCAGCTGCTGCGGCAGGTCGGCGAGCGGCTGCAGGAGCGGGTGGACGGCCGGGGCACGGTGGCTCGGCTGGGCGGGGACGAGTTCGCGGTACTGCTGCCGGAGATCCGGACCCGGGAGGTCGCCCTGGCCGTCGGCGACGACCTCGACGCCGCCATGGAGCAGCCCATCCCGATCGGGGACCTGCGGCTCAACGCCAGGGTCAGCATCGGCGTGGCGCTGGCACCCGAGCACGGCCACGACGCCAAGACGCTGATCCAGCGGGCCGACGTGGCGATGTACGTCGCCAAGACCACCCACGCCGGCGTGCGCGTCTACACCAGCGACGACGACCGCAACAGCCCGCGCCGCCTGGCCATGGTGGCCGACCTGCGGGAGGCGATCCAGCGCCACGACATCGTGGTCGTCTTCCAGCCCAAGATCGAGACCGCCACCGGCCTGGTCGTCGGCGCCGAGGCCCTGGCCCGCTGGCACCACCCGGCCCACGGCTTCGTGCCGCCGGACGAGTTCATCCCGCTGGCCGAGCACTCCGGGCTGATCCGCCCGCTGACCCTGCACGTGCTCGAGGTGTCGCTGCGCCGCTGCGCGACCTGGCGGCGGATGGGCCACGACATCCACGTCGCGGTCAACCTCTCGCCCAACAGCCTGCAGGAGTCCGACCTGCCCGACATCGTGGCCCGGCTGCTCGGCCAGACGGGCGTGCCGGCCAGCGCCCTGACCCTGGAGATCACCGAGAGCAGCATCATGGCCGACCCGACCGGCGCGATGGTCATCCTCGACCGGCTGCACGCGCTCGGGGTGAAGCTCGCCATCGACGACTTCGGCACCGGGTACTCGTCGCTGGGCCGCCTGCGCGAGCTGCCCATCCACGAGATGAAGATCGACCGCTCCTTCGTGCAGCGCATCGCCGTCGACCACCGCGACCGGGCGGTGGTCCGCTCGGCCGTCCAGCTCGGCCACGCCCTGGACCTCATGGTGGTGGCCGAAGGGGTCGAGGACGAGCACACCCTGCTCCACCTGCGGCAGGAGGGATGCAACCTGGTCCAGGGGTTCTTCATCTCCAAGCCGCTGCCGGCGGACGATTTCGCGGATTGGCTGACCGCGCGGATCCCTCAGCTGGGAGGGGCATAACGTTCGGTCCATGTGCACCGTGCTCCTCCGGTTCGACCCCGACGCCACCTGGCCCGTGCTGCTCGCCGCCGTCCGCGACGAGTACCTCGGCCGCCCCTGGGAGCCCCCCGCCGAGCACTGGCCGGGCCGCTTCGGCGGCCGCGACGGCACCGCCGGCGGCACCTGGCTGGCCGTGGACCCGGCCCGCCCGAGCGTGACGGCGCTGCTCAACGGCTCCCCGCCGCTGCCACCGGCCGGCGACCGCCCCACCCGCGGGTCGCTGCCGCTGGCCCCCAACCCGCCGGGCGACGAGGTGCTGCGCGCCTTCGACGCCTTCCATCTGGTGCGGGCCGATCCCACCGAGGTCTCGGTCACCTCCTGGGACGGCACGACGGTCACGCACCGGCTGCTGGCGCCCGGCGACCACGTGATCGTCAACCAGGGGATCGACGTCAACGACTTCGCCCCGCTGCGCGCGGCCGTCTCCCCCGACCCGAAGCCCGGGCTGCTCCCGGCGGCCGCCTGGGGAGACTGGATCGCCCTGCTCTCCGGCGGCGAGTTCACCGGCGCGGCCGAGCGGCCGCTGCTGGTCCGCAAGGAGTTCGACGGCCTGCTCTACGGCTCCGGGTCGGCCAGCCTCGTGGCCATCGGCGAGCCGGGGGTCCGTTACGACTTCACCGGGAACCCGGGGCCGGAGGCGCACTGGTTCGAGGTACCGCTGCCGAACTGAAGATCACCCAGGCGCACACCGCGGCCAGGGCGAGGCGCTCGGCGACCCCGGTGAAGAGGGAGCGCCCGACGAGGAGAATGCCCGCCGCCGAGAGGATCAGCGGCGGGTACGCCACCAGGATCCCGATCCGGCCGGCCCGCCGCCAGAAGCGCCCGGCGGCGGGCAACGTGGCGCACAGGAGCATGGCCAGCGCGCAGAGCCCGAGCGCCCCGACCGCGCCGGTCGCGTGCACGAGGTCGCGGGCGGCCGGCGTCTCGTACGGCGGCAGCGGGCACCCCGGGCTGCAGTGCACGCCGGCCGTCACCCCGGCCAGTGCCGCGGCGAGCCCGACGCAGGCGGCCACGAGCCTGAGGGTGGGCACCGTCGCCAGCAGCGCCAGCGAGACGGCCAGCAGGACCATGCTCGCCGCGTAGAGGCCCGCGTGCGGCGCGCCGGGCACGCCCGACTCGGAGACGTAGGTCGACAGCGGCGCCCCCGCGACGGCCACCGCCAGGCCCGCGGTGCCCAGCGCGCCGACGACCGCGGCCCAGCGGGAGATCATCTCTCCAGGTTAGTGATGGTGGTGCTGGTGTACGACGGCGTGCCCGCGCCCCCGCGCCATCAGGAAGCGGTTGACCGGGACGGTCACCGCGAAGGCGACCACGAGCGAGATCACCAGGCTCAGCCAGAACAGCGGGCTGGTCAGCCCGGCGTCCATCGCGCCCGGGATGGCGAGCACGACGGCGTTGTCGACGATCTCCATCGAGGCGATCGAGACGGTGTCGGCGGCGAGCACCACCGGCAGGGCCGCGCCCAGCGCCAATCCGGCGGTCAGCACCGAGCGCAGGGTGAGCGCGTAGCCGAAGACGAAGGCCAGCGCGATCGACAGCACGACGGTGGCCAGGTTGCCCCAGCCGAGGGCGGTACCGAGCACCATGCCGAGGATCTCGCCGATCGCGCAGCCGGTGAGGCAGTGCAGCGTGGCGGCCACGGCCTGACGGGTCAGGGATTTCATGATCCGATGGTATACCCCCTGGGGGTATCGGCAAAGCGCTCCTCGATGCGGTGCACGGTGACGTTCGTCTACCGGTCGCCGAGGCCACCGAGCGCAAGCGCCGCGAACACCGCCAGGAAGAAGCCGAGGATCACGAACTCGCCCGTCCGATTCCACGCCGCCTTCTCCGCACCGGCCGCATTCGCCTTCGCGCCGGCGAGATCCCGCCATGCGCGGCGGACAACTGCGTAAAGAATGCCGAGGCCGAAACCGGCGACACCGCCGGCCAGAAACCCGCCGAGCGTCACGTGAGAGGAGTGGTCCATCGACCGAGACTGCCAAGGAGATAGCCGGATATGAATCGACGGATCGACGAGCGATTCCGGCAGCAGCCGAGGGGCGGCGGTTTACGACATGCCGGGCGCGGGCGCGCCCTGATGGCCGAAGACCGGCTGGCGGCGCTCCAGGAAGGCGGTGATGCCCTCCTGCAGCTCCGCCTCGTCCTGCGCCGGGGGCGCCGCCCCGGACAGCACCGCCTTCGCCGCGCGCTGCGTCAGCAGGGAGCGGGCGGCGATCGTGGTGGCCGTTCGATGTACCGCGGCGGCCAGATCGGCGGCGGGCACCACCGCGTCGACGAGGCCGAAGCGCTCGGCCGAGGCGGCGTCGATCAGCTCAGCGGTGTAGAGCAGCAGCTTCGCGCGGGCCGGGCCGATGAGGGCGGACAGGCGGCGGGTGGTCGAGGGCGGGTAGACGATGCCGAGCTTGGCCGGGGTCACGCCGAAGCGGCTGTCGGCGGCGGCGAAGCGCAGGTCGCAGGCGACCGCCAGCTGGCAGCCGCCGCCCACGCAGAAGCCGTCGATGCGGGCGATGGTGGGCTTCGGGAAGGCGGCCAGCGCCTCCTCGGCGACGACCGCGATGCTGTCGTCGCCGGCGCGCGCGATGTCGGCGGCCTCGGTGATGTCGGCGCCGGCGCAGAACGTCCCGCCGGCCCCGGCCAGGATCAGCACGCGCACCGCCGGGTCCTCGGCCAGCGGGGTCAGCAGCGACGGCAGGGCGCGCCACATCGCGGCGGTCATCGCGTTGCGCTTGGCCGGGTTGGCGATCGTCAGGGTGGCGATCGGGCCGTCCTTGGCCAGGACCAGCCGGCCGCTCACCATTCGTGGACGGGGACGTTCGAGTGCATCCTCGGAAGGTACTCCTGCAGCAGCTTGCGCATCGTGTCGTCCCGCTGCACCGGGCCGTTGCCCTCGATCGCATGGACGGCCTCGACCTGCCAGGTGGCGCCGTTGCGCTGGGCCAGGCAGCGCTGCTCCACGATGCCGAGCAGGCGGTCGCGGTGGGCCGGGTCGACGCCCCACTCGTCGAGGCCCTCGTGGGCCAGGGGCAGGAGGCGGCGCAGGACCAGCTCCGTCACCGGGACCGAGCCCAGCCCGGGCCAGAAGACCGAGGCGTCGATGCCGTGCCGGGCCGCGGTGTGGAAGTTCTCCTCGGCGGCGCCGAAGGACATCTGCGTCCACACCGGACGGTCCTGGCCGGCCAGCCGGTGGACCAGCCCGAAGTAGAAGGCGGCGTTGGCCATGCTGTCGACCACGGTCGGGCCGGCCGGCAGCACGCGGTTCTCCACCCGCACGTGCGGGCGCCCGTCGACGACGTCGTAGATGGGACGGTTCCAGCGGTAGACCGTGCCGTTGTGCAGCCGCAGCTCCCCCAGCCGCGGCGTGCCGCCGGCGTCCAGGGTCGCGATGGGGTTCTCGTCCTCGCAGATGGGCAGGAGCGCCGGGAAGTACCGCACGTTCTCCTCGAACAGGTCGAAGATGGACGTGACCCATCGCTCGCCGAACCAGACCCTCGGCCGCACGCCCTGGCTCTTGAGCTCCTCCGCGCGGGTGTCGGTCGCCTGCTCGAAGAGCGGGATCCGGGTCTCCCGCCACAGCTCCTGCCCGAAGAGGAAGGGCGCGTTGGCCCCGAGCGCCACCTGGACGGCCGCGATGGCCTGGGCCGCGTTCCAGTAGGCGGCGAAGCGCTGCGGGGCCACCTGCAGGTGGAACTGCACGCTGGTGCACGCCGCCTCGGGCGCGATCGAGTCGCACCGCACGTGCAGCCGCTCGACGCCGTCGATGGCGATGAGCAGATCCTCGCCGCGGGCCGCGAATATCTGCTCGTTGAGCAGGGCGTACCGCGGATTCGCCGACAACACGTCCGACGTGAGCTGGTCGCGGCGCAGCGTGGGCAGGATCCCGATCATCGCCAGCCGGGTGTCGACCTGCGCGGCGTGCTCCTCGGCCGCGTTGAGGCTCTCCCGCACCTGCGCCTCGAACCGCGCGAGCCCGTTGCCGTGCAGCCGCTGCGGCGGCACGTTGATCTCGATGTTGAACTGCCCGAGCTCGGTCACGAACGCCGGGTCGGCCAGGGTGTCGAGCACCCGCTGGTTGCGCAGCGCCGGGTCGTAGTGCTCGTCGACGAGGTTGAGCTCGATCTCGAGCCCGCTCATCCCGCCGCCGTCCTCGAAGGGCGCCTCGGCCAGCATCCGGGCGAACGCGTCGAGGCACTGGCGCACCTTGTCGCGGTACCGCATCCGGTCTTCCCGGCTGAACACGTGCGACTCGACGTCCTTGCCCATGGGATGCCACCTCCGCGCGGGAAGCCGTGCTTTCTGGCATACCACGGGCGGCGGCTTTTTACTCCTGCATCCCACGCGCGCCCGTCAATACGGGCACGAGCCGCCGCCACCACGCGGGCGCCGGCACCGGTCGCGCCTCGATCGGGGCGACGCTCGCCGTCTCCACCGGCCCGAAGTTCTCCAGCCCCAGCTCGGCCAGCGCCTCGGCGACCGTGCGCGCGCCGGCCCGGGCGGCCACGTACGCGCGCCAGGTCTCGAGGTCGGCCCGCCAGTGGGCGACGAACTCGACCATCCGGGCGGGCCGGATCAGGCGGCTGCTGTCGCGGGCGGTGGCCAGCGAGTCGAGCATGCGCTGGCGCAGCGGCTCCGCGAGCCCCTCGGCCTTGAGCACCCGGTCGTAGAGCTCGGCGATGAACTGCCGCCGGTGGCCGAGGAACTCCTCCCAGAACCGCTCGCCGGCGGTGTCCAGGGCCTGCCCCTCGTCGAGGCGCCAGAAGAGCCCCTCGCCGAGGCAGTCGCCGAACTCCTCCTGCTTGGCCCGGCGGGGACTGGCGAAGGGGTCGTACTTCTGCTGCGCCATCTCGCCGAGCGCGGTCACCCGGCCCGCGGCGATGGCGTCGGCGAGGAACAGCCAGTCCTCGTTGTACACGTCGGGGAAGAAGGAGCCGGCCCGGTCGGCCCGCACGGCCAGCGCCCCGGCGCCGATGAACGCGCCCTGGGCGCCGCCGGTGAGCCGGTGCGCGTGGCAGACCACGGAGTTGTCCGGGTAGCCGTGATTGCGAAGCCCCACGGCGTCGAAGTCGTCGAGCAGGGCCGCGGCCGCGCGCAGCTGCTCGACGTCGATGTCCACGATGTCGTCGTCGAGGAAGACGATCCGCTCCCAGCCGACCATCCGCGCGAGCAGCAGCCCGACGTTGCGCTTGAGGCTGGTGTCGGCCGGGCGCCGCCGCTCCTTGTGCTGGAAGCGGGTGCCGTACAGCCACTCGGTGGTCCGGAACGCCGGCAGCGGGCTGCGGGCCATGCCCTCGACCGCGATGACGGCCGGGACGAGCCCGTAGCGCGAGCCGAGCAGGGCGGCGTCGCGGGCGTTGGCCCGGGTCGTGCAGGCGACGACGATCCGGCACCCGAGGTCACGCGCGGCGCGGAAGGCGGCGTCCAGCGCGGTCGCCCGGCGGAAGGACGGCACGACGATCGCGTCGACGGTGGCGCCGACGGTGCCGGGGCCCACCGGCGTGCGCAGTAACGCGGCGTGGCTGTCGTGATGGTGCTGAACGGCGGTGTCCGCAGGCATCTGTTCCGTAGCTTCTCGTCCGTTGTGCTACTACGCACAGTAAGTGGAGCTGCGAGCCCACGAGTGCGTAACGAGCCTGACCCGGCCCGCGACGCGCCCGGCGGGCGACTTTGCGTCATGCCCGACGGACCAGGATCAACACGGTTATGCAGGGGTGAACCACTCGTGCAGGCGCATGCTGTCGTCCGTCCAGTCGGGGGCGACGGCCTTGCCACTGCGCACGCGGGCCCGCGCAAGAATACTGAACGCCTCGGCGTCGCCGAATTTCGACTCTATGTACGCCGCGTTACCGGCCCTCAGCCTGGGATCCGTCAGGGCGCGGACCACCGCGTAGGTCCCCTGGCCGTGCGTGCCCGAACAGATCGTGACCGTGCGTGTCCGGTTGAACGGGTTGGGCCCGCGGTAGAAGTGCACGACGTCCTCGAGAAGCACCCGCCGCCCGCCGTCGGTGCCGAACACCGGGCGGTAGGTCGCGCCGCCGACCCGGAAGCCGGCGCCCTGCGGGTCGTCGGAGGGCAGCGGCTCGACCGGCTGGCTGATCGCGGCCAGGACGTCGCGGGTGAGGTCGTTCCAGTCGACGCCGCCGAGCACCACGAGGTGGGCGGTGGTGTCCTCGTCGCGCAGGCCCGAGGAGAGCACGTGCTGCACCCGGCTGCGCGGGTTCACCGCCCGCAGGTGGCCGTAGATCTCCAGCAGGGCGTCGAGGTCGGCGTACTCCAGCAGGGCCACGTAGTCGGGGTCGGCCGGGTCGGCGTAGGGCATCTGCGCGCGCAGCTCCATCGGCAGCGGGGCGCACACGACCACCACGTCCTCGTCGGGGCCGAACCGCCACCGCGGGTCGTCCAGCCCCGACGGGCCCTCGACCGGCCCGCCGAGCGCGACCAGCTCGTCCTCCAGGCCCCGCCGGCGGCGGCGCTCGTCGTCGCCGAGGGCGTGCTCGGCCGGCAGCCGCAGGCGCCCCTTCTCGTCGACCGGCGGGCGGTTGGTGGAGAACAGCAGGGCGTAGGTCGCCAGCCGCGCACGCGGCGGGCGCACGGGATTGGCGCGGCTCTCCCAGGATGAGATGAGCGGGACGCTCACGCCGAGCGCCTTGGCCACATCGCCCTGGGTCCGCGCCCCGTCCCAGGTCTTCTCGCGCAGCTCGCGCAGGCGTCGCGCCAAATCAACGGGCGCCATGAGGCCCCCTTCAGCTTGTTCAGTCAACTACTGAAATCAGTCGGCCCTGGAGGTGAAACGTGAATGAACACGGGCTCAAGCTGTTCGTCATCTCAAGCTAGCACAATCAAGTTGTTTCAGGAATTCACTGAAGTCTACGCTTGAGTCTCGATCATCCGACTGGCCGCTTCAGACAAGACCTGAAGTTCAGGAGGTGACCAATGATCACGTTCTCGACCGACGCGAGCCGGGCGGCGGACCTCGCCCCGCTCGTCATGGTGGCCGTGGGTCTGGCCGCGGGCGCGCTGGCGGCCACCCAGCCCCGCGTCGCGTGGTTCCGGCCCCGCAACCTCGCGCTGCGCGGCTTTGCCGTCGCGGTCGTGGTGCTCACGCTTCTCGCGCTATTGCGCCACTGACATCCATCCATCCATCGGCGAAACTTGCGTGGTGGGGGAATCGGACGTGGATATCGGATCGGCCACACCTGGGGATATGGCGGAGCTGGTAGGGGTGCTCGGCGACGCGGAAATGTTCGCCGACCAGCTCCGCCGCCAGGCCGAAGGACTGGGGCAACTGCTCGTCGCGTGGGTCGGCGGCCTCGCCGTCGGGGTGGTCTACCTGCGCTGGGAGCCCGCCGACGAGCCCGAGATCCGTCGCCATCTGCACGCCGTGCCGTTGTTGCGGCACCTTGAGGTACACCCGGAATGGCGCAAACGCGGGGTGGGCTCGCGGCTGCTCCGGGAGGCCGAGGCGCGACTCGCCGGACGAGGATTCCGGCGGGTCGCCCTCGGGGTCGCGCCGGACAATTTCCCGGCGATATCGCTCTATCGCAAGCAGGGCTACGAGAAGTGGCCGCAGCCCGATGTCAAAACCGCGATCGACGAATTCAGCGTGATGGTGAAGGACCTCAGACGGTGAGCAGCTGACGGACGGCGGGGTCCTGCAGGTCGGTGCGGTCACCCGCCCGCACGACCTCGCCGGCGTCGATGATGACGAAGTTGTCCGCCAGGCGAAGGGCCAGGTCGAGGTACTGCTCGACCAGCAGCACGGCCACGCCGGTCTCCTTGTGCAGGCGCTCGATCGAGTCCTCGATCTCCAGGATCACCGAGGGCTGGATGCCCTCGGTCGGCTCGTCCAGCAGCAGCATCGATGGGCGGGTGATCAGGGTCCGGGCCATGGACAGCTGCTGTTGCTGGCCGCCCGACAGGAAGCCGGCCTTGCTGCGCAGGAACGGGCGCAGGGCCGGGAACACGTCCAGGGCCTCGTCGAGCGAGGACTTCGTGGCCTTCGGGGAGGCCTCCAGCACGACCCGCAGGTTCTCCCAGACGGTCAGCTGGGGGAACGTCTCGTGACCCTGCGGGGCGTAGCCCAGGCCCAGGCGCACCCGGTCGTAGGTCTTCAGCCGGGTGACGTCGTGGCCGTCGAAGGTGATCCGGCCCTTGCGGACCGGCAGGACGCCCATGATGGCCTTGAGCAGGGTGGTCTTGCCGACCCCGTTGCGCCCCATCACGCAGGTCAGGGAGCCTGGCGGCACGGTCATCGACAGGCCGAAGAGGACCTGCGCGCGGCCGTAGGCAACGTCGATCGACTCAATTTCCAGCATCCACCGGCTCCTTTCGCGCCCTTCCCAGATAGACCTCCTGGACCCTCGGGTCGGCCTGGACGTCGGCCACGCTGCCCTGGCGCAGCAGGCGGCCCTCGTGCAGGACCGTCACCACGGTGGCGAAGCGGCGCAGGAACTCCATGTCGTGCTCGATGACCACGACCGTGTGGGTTTTGGCCACCTCGACCAGCAGCTGGCCGGTGCGCTCGCGCTCGTCGCGGCTCATGCCGGCCACCGGCTCGTCGAGCAGCAGGAGGCGGGGCTGCTGGACCAGCAGCATGCCGATCTCCAGCCACTGGCGCTGGCCGTGGGACAGCACGCCGGCCTTGCGCTCGACGAGGCCGGCCAGGCCGGTGGTCTCCAGGACCCGGACGACGTCGTCGGGGTAGGCGCGGCGGCGGCGCAGCAGGGCGGGCAGCGGCCGGCGGAAGGAGGCCGCCAGGTCGAGGTTCTCGCCGACCGTGAGCTCCTCGAAGACGACGGAGGTCTGGAAGGTACGGCCGATGCCCAGCCGCACGATCCGGTGCTCCTTGCGGCCGAGAATCTCGTGCCCGTCGAAGGTGATGCTGCCCGACGCCGGGCGGGTGCGGCCGGTGATGCAGTCGATGAGCGTGGTCTTGCCGGCGCCGTTCGGGCCGATCACGAAGCGCAGCTCGCCCTCGGCCACGTCGAAGTCGAGGTCAGTGACGGCCTTGAAGCCGTCGAAGACCACGTTGAGGCCGCGCACTTCCAGGAGGCTCATCGGCGTGCCACCTTCCTGAGATCGAGCTTCTTGAGTTCGAGCCCGGCCAGGCCGCGGGGCGCCCACACCATGACGGCGATGAAGAGGGCGCCGACCAGGTACTTCCAGCCCGAGGGCCACGCCTCGGACAGGGACGTCTCGGCGTAGTTGTAGAGGACCGCGCCCACCACCGCGCCGACGAGTGAGTAGCGGCCGCCGATGGCCACGCCGATGAGCATGGCCAGGGACGGGACGATGCCGAGCTCCGCCGGGGACATGATGCCGACGACCGGCACGAAGAGCGCGCCTGCGAGGCCGGCCAGGGCGGCGGAGAAGGCGAACGCGACGGTCTTCACGACGGCGGGGTCGTAGCCGAGGTACCGCACCCGGTCCTCCCCGTCCCGGATGGCCACCAGCAGCTTGCCGAAGCGGCTCTCCTTGAGCTGCCAGGCGAGCACGAACACGACGGCCAGCACGCCGACCGTGACGAGGTAGACCAGGCGCTGGTTCGACTCCTCGTAGAGGTCGAGCCCGAAGAAGTACTGGATGTTGGTCAGGCCGTTGGTCCCGCCGGTGAGGCCCTGCTGGCCGACCAGCAGGATGACGAACGCGGCGGCCAGGGCCTGGGACAGCACCGCGAAGTACGCGCCGCGCACCCGCTGGCGGAAGACCAACAGGCCCAGGAGCACGGCCACCGCGGTCGGCAGCAGGACCACCATGGCGACCGCGAACACCGGGTTGGCGAAGGGCTTCCACACCAGCGGCAGGCTGTCCACGCCGCTCCAGACCATGAAGTCGGGCAGGCCGCCGCCGGCGTCGGCGAGCTTGAGGTACATCCCCATGGCGTAGCCGCCGAGGCCGAAGAAGACGCCCTGGCCGAGGGTCAGCATGCCGCCGCGGCCCCACGCGATCGCGATGCCCACGGCGACGATGGCGAAGCAGAGGTACTTCCCCAGCAGCTGCAGCCGGAACGGCCCCAACACGTTGGGCACGACCAGCGTCATCACCAGCAGCGCCGCGACGAACAGCGCGGGGCCGCCGAAGCGCCTCACGACAGCGCCCGGGAGCGCAGGACGAACAGGCCCTGGGGCCGGACCTGCAGGAAGGCGACGATCACGGCGAACACCACCACCTTGGCGAAGCTGGCGTTGGTCCACAGCTCGACGTAGCTGTTGAGCAGCCCGAGCGCGACGGCGGCGAGCACCGCGCCCTTGAGCTGGCCCAGCCCGCCGGCCACGACGACCAGGAAGGCGTCGACGATGTAGTACGTGCCGATCTGGGGGCCGACCGGGCCGATCAGCGTGAGCGCCACGCCCGCCAGCCCGGCCAGCCCGGAGCCGATGAAGAAGGTGAGCTGGTCGACCCGGTCGGTGGCCACCCCGCTGATCGCGGCGAGCTGCCGGTTCTGCATCACCGCGCGCATCCGGCGCCCGGCGGACAGGCGGGTCAGGTACAGCCAGATCCCGGTCACGCCGGCGGCCGCCAGCGCCATGATGAACAGCCGGTTGTAGGCGATGTCCACGCCGGCCGCGTGGAACCCGCCGCGCAGCCACTCGGGCGCGCTGACCTGCACGTTCGGCGCGCCGAAGAGGTCGATGGCGGCCTGCTGCAGGATGAGGCTGACGCCCCAGGTGAGCAGCAGCGTGTCCAGCGGCCGGCCGTAGAAGCGCCGGACCAGCAGGCGCTCCAGGACCAGGCCCATGACGCCGCCGACGACGAAGGCGATCGGCAGCGCCACGGCGACCGCCTGGGTGCCGGCGAAGTTCTGCACGAGGTAGGTGGTGTAGGCGCCGGCCATGATGAACTCGCCGTGCGCCATGTTGATGACCCCCATCTGACCGAACGTGAAGGTCAGGCCGAGGGCGATGAGCAGCAGCACGGCGCCGATGCTCAGGCCGGTGACGAACTGGTTGGCGATCATGGCCGACGCCCCTTCCTCAGCTCAGGCCCTTGGCCCAGTCGTAGCCCTTGAGGTACGGGTCCGGCTTGATCGGCTGGCCGGAGTTCCACACCTCCTTGATCTGCCCGTCCGGCTGGATGACGCCGATCCGGGCGGTCTTGTAGACGTGCTGGTTGTCGCCGTCGATCGTGACCTTGCCCTCCGGCAGGTCGAGCGAGATGCCCTTGGCCGCCGCCTTGACCTTCTCCACGTCGGTGCTGCCGGCCTTCTTGACCGCCTCGGCCCAGAGGTAGACGGCGTTGTAGCCGGCCTCCATCGGGTCGGACGTGACCTTGTCGGCGCCGTACTTCGCCTTGAAGGCGGCGACGAACTTGTCGTTGGCCGCGCCCGAGGTGGTCTGGTAGTAGTTCCACGCGACCAGGTGGCCGGCGATGTTCTCCTTGCCGATGCCGACGACCTCCTCCTCCGCCACGCTGACGGAGACGGTCGGCATGGTGCCCGCGGTGATGCCCTTGTTCTTGAGCTCCTTGAAGAAGGCCACGTTGGAGTCGCCGTTGAGGGTGTTGAAGACCGCGTCGGGCTTGGCCGCGGCGAGCTTGTTCACCACGGTGCTGTACTCGGTGTGGCCCAGCGGCGTGTACTCCTCGCCGATGATCTCCATCCCGTTGGCCGCCGCGTACGCCTTGATCTCCTTGTTGGCGGTGCGCGGGAACACGTAGTCGGAGCCGACCAGGAAGATCTTCTTCTTGCCCTGCTGCTTGAGGTAGTCCAGGCCCGGGATGATCTGCTGGTTCGTGGTGGCGCCGGTGTAGAAGATGTACGGCGAGCTCTCCAGCCCCTCGTACTGCACCGGGTACCACAGCAGGGCCTTGTTGCGCTCGAACACCGGAAGCATCGCCTTGCGGCTGGCCGAGGTCCACCCGCCGAAGACGGTGGCCACCTTGTCCTTGGAGATGAGCTTCTGCGCCTTCTCCGCGAAGGTCGGCCAGTCGGAGGCCCCGTCCTCGACGACGGGCTCCAGCTTCTTGCCCAGCACGCCACCGGCGGCGTTGATCTCGTCGATGGCCATGAGTTCCGACTTCTGCACGGTGACCTCGGAGATCGACATCGTGCCGCTCAGCGAGTGCAGGATGCCGACCTTGATCGTGTCGCCGCTCGAGGAACCACTGTCGCCCTTGGCGGGCTCGGAGCAGCCCGCCAGGGCCAGGAGCGTAACGGTTGCCAGCGCGAAGAGACCGCGTCGAGCCAGTGGGGCCATATTCAGTCCTGTCCAGTCGGTGGTGGGAGACCGAACCGTATGGACGCCCCGTTTCACACATCTCAATGCTTCGATAACGCGCGAGTTACCTGGCGCTCACAATCCGGAAAGCCGGAAAATGCGACTTATCCTCGCGTAACGTCGTGCGCATGGCTGCACGCGACGCGCTCCTCAAGGTCGCCAATGTCAACCCCGCGAGCGTGCGGACCCACACCGATCGGGCGCTCTACAGCTCGGTCGGGATCTTCATCCTGCTGTACGGCGTGTACGCGATCGTCGGCGCGGCGAGCTTCGTCGACGCCTCCTCCAACTACAGCCACCCCTGGTGGCAGTGGCTGGTCGGCCCGCCGGTCGCCGCGGCCGTGATCGCCTACGACCGGGCCGTGGTCGGCCGGGTGGCGGTGAACTACGAGCGGCTGGACTCCACCGACCCGCACCACCTCCTGCGCCGGCGCACCTTCGGCCTCTACGCCGGCCGGATGCTGCTCGCCCTGCTCTTCGCCGTCGTCATCACCGAGCCGCTGATGCTGGCCCGCTACAAGGGCGAGGTCGACGCGTACCTCGGCACCGTCCACAACCGGCAGCTGGCCCAGCTCGAGCACGACGGCGCGATCGCCACCTTCCAGCGCCAGATCGACGCGCTGCGGGCCCAGGACGGCGCCGACGACGCGGCCGTGGCCGACCTGCACAAGCTGGCGGCCGACAAGCGCAAGGAGTCGGCGTCGACGTACGACCAGGCCCTGGCCGACTCGCGGGCCAACGGCGTGACACAGCGGGCCGGCTGCCCGTCCGGCGGCTACTGCGACACGCTCGTGCAGCAGTCCCGCTCGCTCATGGACGAGGCCACCCGGCTCGACGGCGAGGCGGCCGCCCTGCGCTCCTCGCAGGAGCACGGCCGGCAGGCCCGCACCGCCCAGGTCGCCGACCTCATGGGCCAGATCGCCGAGCAGCGCTCCGCCAACCGGACCTCGGTCGAGGCCGGCGCCGGCTTCGGGGCCCGCACCACCGCCATGTGGCACCTGGTGACCAGCGACTTCTGGGGCTTCGGCTTCTTCTACCTCGGCGTGGCCGCGCTGCTGGTCTGCCTGGACTGCGCCGCCGTCTGGCTCAAGCTGGTCTCCTACGGCAACGGCTACGAGCGCACCGAGGCCCGCGAGGCCCGGCGCCGGGAGCTGTCCGCGACCAAGCGGCACGAGCAGGAGCTCCGGATGGCCCAGTCGGCCCGGGAGCTCGCCGGCGACGGCCTGGAGACGGTGGTCGCCGAGCGGCGGCTGATGGACGCCGCGGTGGCCAAGGCGACCGAGCGGCTCATGGCGGAACTCGAGGACCAGACCCGACTGGTCCGTTAGGACAGAAGTTTCCGAATCGCTGGCGTTTGCGCCGGTGGGCTCGGCAGACTGGCCCGGTGCGCCACCGTCTCCCCCGCCGCGCACCGACTCTGTCCATCGTCGCCGGCATCGTGCTCGCCCTCGTCGCGGGCGTCGGGGCCGTCCGGGCGGTGTGGTCCGACGCACTGTCCGCCTCGGCCGAGGATCCGTCCCGGGTCGAGCGGGTCGGGCTCGGCGACCGGGCCGACCGCGCCGCCGACCCGCGGGCCCAGCGCTGTGGCGGCGCGGCCCTGAGCGCCCCCCGCGAGCTGCGCGGGATCTGGATCACGACGGTCGAGAACATCGACTGGCCCAGCCGGCCGGGGCTGCCCGCCGAGCAGATCAAGGCCGAGTACCTCGGCTGGCTCGACCTCGCGGTGCAACGCAACCTCAACGCGGTCTTCGTCCACGTCCGGCCCAGCGGCGACGCGCTGTGGCCCTCGCAGTACGCGCCCTGGTCCGAGTGGATCACCGGGGTACGCGGCCAGGGCCCGGGCTTCGACCTGATGCAGTGGATGATCGACGAGACGCACAAGCGCAACCTCGAGTTCCACGCCTGGTTCAACCCGTACCGCGGCAGCCAGCCCGCCCCGTCCGGCTCCGGACCGGACATCAACGCGCTCGCCCCCGACCACCCGCTGCGCAAACACCCGGAGTGGGCGATCGTCTACCCGTCGGTGGGCACCACAGGCAGCCGCCTGCACTTCAACCCGGGCATCCCGGAGGCGCGCAAGTTCGTCGAGGACTCGATGCTGGAGGCGGTGCAGAAGTACGACGTCGACGGGGTGCACTTCGACGACTTCTTCTACCAGTACCCGGTGGGCAAGCAGGACTACCCGGACGAGGCCGCCTACCGGCAGTACGGCAACGGCATGAGCAAGGCCGACTGGCGCCGCGACAACGTCAACAAGCTCGTCCAGGAGATGAGCCAGCGGATCAAGCAGCTCAAGCCCTGGGTGAAGTTCGGCATCAGCCCGTTCGGCATCTGGCGCAACTCCTCCACCGACCCCGCCGGTTCCCCCACCCGCGGACTGCAGAGCTACGACGACATCTACGCCGACACCCGCCTGTGGGTGCGCGCGCAGTGGCTCGACTACATCGTGCCGCAGCTGTACTGGAACATCGGCTTCGACGTCGCGGACTACGCCAAGCTTGTGCCCTGGTGGGTGGACGTGGTCAAGACGACCAGGGTGCAGCTGTACATCGGCCAGGCCGACTACCGCGTGGGACAGTCCGGCCCGTTCTCCGACCCCGGCGAACTCGACCGCGAACTGGCCCTCAACCGCACGTATCCGCAGGTCACCGGCAGCGTTCACTTCAGCGCCAAGAACGTGCGGGCCGACGCGCTGGGCTCGGTGTCGAAGTACGCCGCGCACTTCTACTCCACCCCGGCGTTCCCGCCGGTGATGAAGTGGCTGCCCGGCAACGCACCGGCCGCGCCCGCGCTGAAGTCGGCCGCCGACGGGGACAACGTCAGGCTGAGCTGGACCGGCAAGGGCGTCTCCTCCGCCGTGTACCGCGTGGAGGGCACCACGGCCCGCCTGGTCGCCACCCGCCGAGGCGGCGACGGCGACTACACCGGGCCGAAGGGCACCTACTGCGTCACCGAGCTGGACCGCTCGTGGAACGAAAGCCCTCCCGCTGGGTGATCCTCGATCATCCCGGCCTTGCCGAGGCTTCGGGAGTGACGACGAGCTTCCTGTCCGACCAGGACTTCACCACGCCCGCGCACATCCGGGCCGCCCCGCCCGACGACCCCCACCGCCCGTCCGACGGCGAGCTGAAGAGCACCGGGTCGCGGGCCCTGCTCACCGTCACCTTCCTCGCCGCGGTGTGGCTCGTGGTCTCGGCCGTGCCGTTCGGCTACATCGGGGCGGGCCGCTACGACGTCTTCTGGAGCGACGCGGTCACCGGCATCACCATCGCGATCGTGACCACCATCCGCCTGATCGTGCCCCGGTCCGCGGCGTTCGCCTGGGTGACCGGCGGGCTGGCGGGGTGGCTGCTCGTGGCGCCGCTGGTGCTGCAGTACGGCTGGTCGACCTCGACCACCAACGACATCATCGTCGGGCTGCTGATCCTGGTGTGCGCGGCGCTGGGGTCGGGCGACGAGCGGGACTGACGCTCAGAAGGCCAGGCCCAGGCGGATGCGCATCGACTCCAGGGCGGCGCGGACCGAGCGCGGGGTCAGGAACAGCGTCTCGGCGATCTCCCGCTCGTCCACCCCGCCCCGATGCCGGTCCAGGATCCGGCGCTCGGTCGCCGACAGCGTCGCCTCCGGGGACGGCGGGGCGGGCGGGGCCACCCCGCGGGTGCCGAGCGCTAGGACCGCGGCGGCGTAGAGCGTCGGCCAGCATCCGCCGGGCGCGGCGCAGCGCGGCCAGCGCGTCGCCCTGCCGGTGGGCCCGGTAGAGGGCCAGGACCAGCAGCCGCCAGCGCTCCTCGCGCAGCGGCGCGGCGGCCACCAGCGTCTCCAGCTCCGGCACCAGCACGGCGCTCTCCCCGCCGGCCAGCCGGGCCGCCGCGAGCTGGTCCCTCGCCACCTCACGCAGCTCGTTGAGGCGGCTCGCCTCGGCCTCGGCCCACGGCAGGTCGGCGTACTCGGCGTAGGCCGGGCCCCGCCACAGGGCGAGCGCCTCGCCGAGCCGGGCGATCGGGTCGGGGCCGGGCTCGCGGAGCAGGCGCTCGAAGCGCCAGGCGTCGACGGCCTCGGGTTCCAGCAGTACCGCATAGCCGGAGCCGCGGCTGACGATCACCGACCCGCGCGAGCGCGCCCCGCGGTCCGGCTCCAGGCGTCGGCGCAGGTGGGAGACGTAGGACTGCAGCGCCGCGACGGCGGCGGGCGGGGCTGCTCGCCCCACACCGCGTCCACGAGCCGGTCGGCCGAGACGGTCTCGCCTCGGGCGAGCACCAGCAACGCGAGCAACGCGCGCTGGCGCCGCCCCCCGAGGTCGAGGGGCTCGCCGTCGCGGGTCGCGATCAGATCGCCCAGGACGTTGATGTGCATGGCGCAAGTGAATGTAGGCACATGCCAGATTGCGAAGTGTCCGCCGCCCGACTGACCCCCATCCCCCGAACGGTGCGACCGCGCGACTGTTCGCGGGATACGTGCACGCCCCCGCCGGGAAGGCGGGGGGCCGCGGCGCGAATCGAACGCGCGACACCCGCTTTAGAGAGCGGTGCGTGCTCCCACGGGTGGATGACCGTTCATCCGCGCAAGCACCGCCTGGCTACCCGTTGTCCTGTAGTGGTTGGCCGCGTATTTGCCGTCAGGGCGCGTGCGCTCACCCACCCGTTCCTGTTCCACGGACCGATCGTCAATGCGACCTTGGCCCGCAGGGCGGAGGTGCAACCGCCGAAGGACGGTGCCGATCTACGTTCCCGAGTGTACGCAACGTTTGCAACGTGCGGACAGCGCACATAATGATCGCATGGCAGGGAAGCGAGAACGGCAACGACGGTTGCGGTTGGGCGATCAGGCAAAGGAGCCGGCCCGATCGTCAATGCGCCGTCCCACGCTGTCCGGCCGAAGCCGTCCACGGCGTAGCGCAACGAAAGAGTGGGCTGGCGTCGCCTGCGCCACCGTCGCCGGGGTGGCGTTCGTGTTCATCGCGCTCCAGATGTACTACGACCATCGGATCTTGCAGGAACGTGGACTGGTCACAACGGGCGACGTCGTGGCGGTGTCTTACGACAAGAGCGGTACTAACGCAGCGGTTCGGTTCACCACCGCCGACGGAAAGACCGTCCAGGCCAACGTGTCCAACCCGGGCGATGAAACCGAGGTCAAGGTGGGCGCGCGGATACAAATTCGGTACGACCCGAAGGACCCGACCGGCCGGGTGGGAGACGTGAACGGCGGTGGGGGCGCCTTTTGGTCGGTGGGCCTCGGCGGAGTCGTACTCCTGGTCGCCGCCGCCTATGGTGCCACCCGCGTCGCGTAAGTAACGGCGGGCGACAGCCTCCTCGTCACGGCCTGGCTGGTGGGGCCTGGCGCTGCCGCTGGAAGCGAATCGCCGACTTCCTCGATGCGAACGAGGTCACCTTGGTTACCGGATCTGCGACGATCCGCGAACCTCCTGCTGACGGCCCGGTTCCCGATGGCTGTCGATGGTTCGGGGAGGCTTTGTGCGCAAGTTCCGCTCAGACCTTGAGTTATCCCCGCGATCGACGTTCGCGCCCTGGTCCTCGGTTTGCCGGCACCACTGCGGGCACGCACCACCAGCGAGCAGTTCGGCGCGGAGTGTTACGGGCGCGCCCGGGTGGTGAGCCATGTCGTGCAGCCAGCCGTTGTAACCGGCGCCGAGACGTTTCCGGTCCCCGTTGGCTTGCCAGCGGATTGCCACTTCGGGCAGGTTCAAGTTGTAGGTTGCGCGCCATCGGACGTGGTCGTCTTCGTCGCGTGCGAGCCGTTCCAACGCATCGGCAGGCGTGTGGAAATTGCGTGCGGTCCACACCCGAACCGGACGGTAGTCATCGTCCGCGAGGGCGCGGAGGCGATCAGGAGGTGTGGCGGGGTCGCGGGCCTCAAGTACCCGCAGGTATCCGAGCATCCGTTCGGCCCGTGTCCTGATCGGTCGTTGGCCCACAGGGTCATCGTGCCAAACGGCGCGCACGCCGGCGTTGCCGGATCGCGTCGACACCGGGCACTCCGGTTGCGGCGCAAGGCAACGGTTATCTAGTGCGTCCCTCGGGGTCGAAGGCGGCAATGAGTCGTCCATCGGCGCCGGTCGGGTCCCAGCGTTCATGAGCTCCAACATCAAGAACGTGGAGTCGTTGACGGTGACTTCGTCGCCCTCGTTATTGAAGTGCTTGATGGACCAACCAATGCATCGACCGTCGGGATAGTAGATTTGATGGTTGTGGTGTTCTCGTCGCCGTCTTTTTCTATCGCGGTCTGCGTATATGCGATGTCTGTACACCCCGCTGTCACCGGCCGATCGGAGCCGGTCGCCAACCGACTCGGCCCCAACGCCGAGGCGGATCTGTCTCGCACGAGATCATCAGGACCGGCAGGAAATCGCTACTCCGGTGCGGGCTGCCGACCGACGTCGCCGAGTGGGCAGGACAGTCGGTAGAAGTGCTGCTGCGGATCTACGCTAAGTGCCTCGATCGGGGGGATCGAGCAGAACCGCCAGCGGGTGGACGCCGCGTTGGGTCACTGGTAGGCACGGCGAACTTGGCCACGTATTTGCCGCGAACAGCCGTTCACGACCGGTCAGCGTCGGGGACAGCCGGACAACGAACGGGCTCCTTGACCGCATCGCCGCTGGTCAAGGAGCCCGTTTGGGCTGGTCAACAGCCCTTCCATCGGTGGCCCCGGCGCGAATCGAACGCGCGACACCCGCTTTAGGAGAGCGGTGCTCTATCCCCTGAGCTACGAGGCCCTGCTCCGACCCCCGAGTCTAGGCGAGAGTTGGGTCCGGCCGAAATCGCGTATCCGGTACGGGTATCGCCGGGCGGATCAGCATCTGGTCGAGGTGCTCGCCCTCCCGCTGGATGAACTCGGCGTGGTCGGGGTCGCGGTAGGCGGTGGCGACGGTCAGCCAGGAGACGAACTCGCCCGCGCCGCCGCAGACCATGCCGCCTCCGTCGCCGCCGCACACCACGGCCGGGTCGGCGGTGCGCTCGTCGCGGTAGGGGTCCTGCCCGATGAGCAGCCCGAACAGGTTCGGCTCGCGGTGCGGCCCGCTCGCGGCGGAGTACGGGTCGGGGCCGGCCGGGCAGGCATCGCCCCAGCGGAACAGCGAGGCGGCCCCGGCGCCGCAGGCGTACTCCCACTCGTCCGGCGTGAGCAGCCGCTGCCCGATCGCGGCCAGCCGGGCCACCTCCCCGCCGTGCGTCGGGCGGCCGAACCGCCAGGCGGCGTGCACCGTGCCGTCGGGGCCGAGCAGCGCGCGGCCGAACCCGTGCCACGTGACCTGCCTCGGCATGTCCCCGCCGGTCGCGCCCGCGGTGCTGCGCAGCTGCTCGACCCGGCGCGCGACGGCCGGGTCGTCGGGCGCCACCTCGGTCAGCCCGGCCTGCACCGCCTCGACCGACACGAGCAGCGCCGGCACCTCGACCGTCCGCGCGGGTGACGTGTACGCGTCGACGTACTCGTGGATGCTCAGCGGGATGCCGTACTCCTCGACGGACTCCCGGTAGCTGTCCACCTGATCGGCGGTGGGGACGAACCGCACGGCGTCGTACCCGACCCGCGCCCGGCCGCCCGGCACGAGCGCGAAGGGCTCGCCGCCCAGGTCGAAGACGGCGATCCGGTTGCGCCGGCCGGCGTACTCGTGCGGCCGCACCCGCACCGAGGCGGCCCCGAGCCGGTCGGCGATCCGCGCGGCCAGCGCCTCGGCCCCGGCGTCGCTCAGGGCCGTCCAGCGTTCCCGGTCCAGATCCACGGGCGCATCATGCCCGGTCCCGGCTACACCGTGAAGTCCGGCGGGGCGGGGGCCTCCACGGTGACGCGCTCGCCGCGGTGGTCGAAGGACAGCCGCCAGGAGTGCAGGTAGGTGCGCCCGGCCGGGGCCTTCTCGAAGAGCGGGTCGCCCACGATCGGGTGCCCGATCCAGGCCAGGTGCACGCGGATCTGGTGCCGGCGGCCGGTCTGCGGCACGGCCTCCAGCAGGGCCCGCTCGGCGGTCTGGGCGCGCACCGCGAACGTGGTCACCGACGGGTACGTCGGCACGGTGTCGAAGACCTCCGCGGCCGGGACCGTCCAGCTGTCACCCTGGTGGACGATGCTCTCCCGGGGAGCCGCGATCCGCACCCGGCTCTTGCGCCCGACGCTCAGCGGCAGGTCGATGCGGCCGGTCGGGGGCAGGCCGCCCGGGGCGGTCAGCGCGAGGTACGCCTTGTCGACCGTGCGCTTGTTGAACTGCCTGGTCAGCCCGCCGTGCGCGGCCAGCTCCTTGGCGAAGAGAATGATGCCGGAGGTGACCTTGTCGATGCGGTGCACGGGATACAGCTGCTCGCCGGCCTCGGCCGCCATCCGCACCAGGTCGGACTCGTGCCGCTCGCCCATCACCGAGACGCCGACCGGCTTGTCCAGCACCAGGATCGCGTCGTCCTCCAGGATCACGCGCTCACGAAACTCCGCCCACATCGTCCTAACATTTCACGTTGCGACGGAGGGGCTTCCATGGACCTGACCCAACAGCTGGAGCGGCACCGCCGGGAGCTCGAGGTGCACTGCTACCGCATGGTGGGCTCCTTCCACGAGGCCGAGGACCTGGTGCAGGAGACGTTCCTGCGCGCGTGGCGGGGCTGGGACCAGTTCCAGGGGCGCTCGTCGGTCCGGGCGTGGCTGTACCGCATCGCCACCAACGCCTGCCTCGACGCGCTCAAGAGCGCCCAGCGCCGGGTGCTGCCGATGGACCTCGCCCCGCCGTCAGCGCCCGGCGTGAGCCTGCCGCCGCGGGCCGACGTGCCCTGGCTGGAGCCGCTGCCCGACCGGGTGCTCGACGAGGACCCGGCGACCCGGCTGGTCGCCCGGGAGACGGTGGAGCTGGCGTTCCTGGCCGCGCTGCAGCACCTGCCGCCGCGGCAGCGGGCCGTGCTCATCGCCCGCGACGTGCTCGGCTGGTCGGCGGCGGAGACCGCGGACCTGCTCGGGGCGACCGGGCCCTCGGTCAACAGCGCGCTGCAGCGGGCCCGCGCCACGCTGCGCGAGCGGCTGCCGGAGCGGGGCGAGGACTGGCGGCCGGAGCGGGGGCCGGAGCCCGGCGAGCGGGAGGTGCTGCGCCGCTACGTCGAGGCCTTCGAGCGCGCCGACGTGGCCGGGATGGCGCGGCTGATCGCCGACGAGGCGCGCGCCGCGATGCCGCCGCTGCCCATGTGGTACCTCGGAAAGTCCGCCATCGTCGACACGCTCTCGCTCAGCGTCCCGCCCGGCTCCCCGGCCCACGTGGGGCGGGTCCGCGCCGTGCCCGTGCGGGCCAACCGTTCCCCGGCGCTGATCGCCTACCACACGCCGCCCGGTGCCACCGCCGAGCAACCCTTCGCCGTCGGCGTGCTGCGCATCGAGGGCGGCCTGATCAGGGAGATGATCGCGTTCCACGACCCGC
Organism: Dactylosporangium salmoneum; assembly: GCF_039532525.1. Classification (NCBI taxonomy): domain Bacteria; kingdom Bacillati; phylum Actinomycetota; class Actinomycetes; order Micromonosporales; family Micromonosporaceae; genus Dactylosporangium; species Dactylosporangium salmoneum. Next base: position 7,238 of record NZ_BAAARV010000058.1, on the reverse strand, counting down.
GGCTCTTCGGGCTGTTCGAGGCGGCGGGGTAGGGAAAGCCCCACCGGAGATCGGCAGGGTGGCACCGCTGCGCCAGACGCCCCGCGACGGCACCGTGGAGGGCATGGAGGCAATGGCCGGATGGGCGTACCTGGTGATCTTCGTGCTGCTGGTGCTGGACTGTCTGATCCCGGCGGTGCCGGCGGAGACCAGCGTCATCGCCGGGGGCGCGCTGGCCGCGAGCGGGCACCTGCACGTGGCCGTCGTGCTGACGGCGTCGGTGACCGCGGTGGTCGCCGGTGACCTGCTCATGCACGAGGCGGCCCGGCGCGGCGGGCGCCGGCTGGTGGAGCGCTTCGTGCGCGGCGAGCGCTCGTGGCGGGCGGTCGCGTGGGTGGCCCGCCTGCTCGACCGGCGCGGCGGCGCGATCGTCGCCGCCGGGCGGTTCGTCCCGCTGGGTCGCACGACGGTGGCCCTCGTCAGCGGGTACGCCGAGTTCCCCCGCCGCCGCTTCCTGCCGGCCATCGCCGCCGGCGCGCTGCTGTGGAGCCTCTACACGGTGGGCCTCGGCTACCTCGGCGGCAACGTCTTCAGCGGCAACCCGCTGGCCGCCGCCGCGCTGGGCGTGGTCCTCTCCCTGCTCGTGACCGGTGTGACGACCGCGGCCCAGCGGATGCGTTTGCGAACCCGCAAGGCCGGGCACCCCTGATGTAGCAAGGCGAGAGACCGGAAACGTGGAAGGGATGTGCGATGAGCTTCACGGACAAGGTCGAGCACAAGGGCGAGGAGTTCAAGGGCGCCGTCAAGGAGAAGTACGGCGACGCCACGAACAACGAACGACTCGAGGCCGAAGGCGCAGCCGAGCGCGCCGCCGCGAAGGCGAAGCAGGCCGGCGACCACGTGAAGGACGCCGGGCGCAACGTGCGCGACGCGTTCGACCACTGACCGCTGACGCGACGGGTTTCGGGCCGCCCCCATCTCGGGGGCGGCCCGCCCTGCGTTCTGGCCCCGTCGCTGCGGGCCACCTCAGGCCTTGTTGAAGATGCTTTTGGCCCAGAGGTAGGAGACCGCCGCGATGCCTGCGCACCAGGCGATGGCGATGAGGCCGCTGTTGCCGATCGGGGTGCCGAGGAGGAGGCCGCGGACGGTCTCCATGATCGGGGTGAAGGGCTGGTACTCGGCGAACCAGCGCAGCACAGTGGGCATGGAGTCGGTGGGGACGAAGCCGCTGCCGAGGAAGGGCAGCAGGATCAGGGGCATCGGGGCGCTGCCGGCCGCCTCGGGGGTCGGGGACTTCAGGCCGAGGGCGACCGACAGCCAGGTGATGGCCACGGCGAACAGGGTGAGCATGCCGATCGCGGCCAGCCACTCCACGACGCCCGCGTTCGGGCGGAAGCCGATCGCCAGCGCGATGCCGGCGAGGAGCGCCATGCCGAGGAGCTGCTGGATGACGCTGGCGACGACGTGGCCGGTGAGGACCGAGGCGCGGAAGATCCGCATGGTGCGGAACCGGGCGATGATGCCCTCGGTCATGTCGGTGGCGACCATGACGGCGGTTCCGGTCGACGCCATGGCGGCCGTCATGAGCAGGATGCCGGGGACGACGTAGTTGACGTAGGCGGCCCGGCCACCGCCGATCCCGCTGCCGAGCGTGCCGCCGAGGACGTAGACGAACAGCAGCAGGATGATGATCGGCGTGACGACCAGCTGCACGGTCATGGCCGGGTAGCGGACCACGCGCTTGAGCTGGCGCCTGACCATGGTGGACGAGTCGCGGGCGGCGAGGGCGATGGTGCTCATCGGATGGCCTCCTTCTGCTGGCCGGTGAGGGTGAGGAAGACGTCGTCGAGGTCGGGGGTGTGCACGCTCATGTCGGCGATGTCGACCGAGCGCTCGTCCAGCAGGGCGAGCAGCTCGCGGATCGCCCGGACGCCCCCGTCGCTGGGCACCTGCAGGGTGAGCGCCTCCGGGTCGGCGGTCCCGGCGCCGACGAGGCTGCGGGCGGCGTCGAGCTGGTGCGCGTCGGCGAAGGTGAACCGGATGTGGCCGCCGGGGATGCGCCGCTTCAGCTCTTCGGCGGTGCCCTCCGCGATCAGCCGCCCGTGGTCGAGCAGGGCGATGCGGTCGGCCAGCTGGTCGGCCTCCTCGAGGTACTGCGTGGTGAGGAAGATGGTGACGCCGCCCGCGACCAGTTCCCGCACGATCTGCCACATCGAGCGGCGGCTGCGCGGGTCGAGGCCGGTGGTCGGCTCGTCCAGGAAGATCAGGCGGGGGTCGCCGACCAGGGTCATCGCCAGGTCGAGCCGGCGCTGCATGCCGCCGGAGTAGGTCCCCGCCGGCTTGCGGGCCGCCTCGACGAGGTCGAAGCGCTCGATCAGCTCGGCCGCCTTGCGCCTGCCGTCCGGGCGCGAGAGGTGCTTGAGGTCGGCCATGAGGAGCAGGTTCTCCTCGCCGGTGAGCAGCTTGTCGACGGCCGAGTACTGGCCGGTGACGCCGATCGCGCCGCGCACGTCGTCCGGCCGGCCGGCCAGGTCGTGGCCGGCGACCCGCACGGCGCCGCCGTCGGCCGGGATCAGGGTGGACAGGATCTGGACGGTGGTGGTCTTGCCGGCGCCGTTCGGGCCGAGCAGGGAGAAGATCGTTCCTTCGGGAACGGCCAGGTCGATGCCGTCGAGCACGACCTTGTCGCCGTAGGACTTGCGCAGCCCGTTCGCCGCGATGGCCAGGTTGGTCATGGTGGGGGTGCTCCTCAGAGGCTGCGGGCGACGATGTCGCCGTAGGCGGTGGTCGCGTGGATGTGCAGGTCCGGGCTGCCGTCGGCGTTCTTGAGCGAGTTGTGGATCCGGCCGCGCTCCGTGCCGGCGTCCAGAGCGGCCGAGACGCCGCGGGCGGCGCCGACCTCCACGTCGCCGGCCTGGGTGCGCAGCACGACCGCGCCGCGCACGGCCTCGGCGATCCGGATGTCGCCCTTGGCGGTGGTGATCTCCGCGGGGCCGTTGAGGCGGCCGATCGAGACGTCGCCGGCCTGGACGGTGAGGCGGGCGCTCGCGGCCTCGTCGACCTTGATCGCGCCGTGCGCGCCGTCGAAGACCACGTCGCCGAGCCGGCCGACGACCCGGAACTCGGCACTGGCCGCCTTCGCCTCGACCCGGGAACCGGCCGGCAGCTGGACCGTCACCTCGACGGACCCGGAGGGGCCGAGGATCTGGTGCTTCGCCTCGACCTCGATCCGCAGGACGCCGTCGACGTACTCGACCTTGGCCTGCTCCGCCGCCTTCGCGTCGCGACCCTTCGAGGCGTCCGCCGGCCGGACCTCGACCGTGGTGTCGGCCCGGTCGGCGGCGATGAGCTGGACGCGCCCCGCGGGGATGTCGAGGACGGCGGCGATCGGGGCGGGGGTGTCGAACTTCTGCATCGTGCGCTCCTTGCACTCGTTGTTTCCGATGCAGGAAAAGCTACGTTGCGTTCAAGGATCACGCAACAAGCTCGTTGCGCTTCCAGCACATATTTGCAGCTCACGGTTCGGATATCGTTGCAACGAGTCGGATTTCAATGCAACGCAACGACCCTCCGTCGTTGCATTGATTCGAGAATGAACGCTATGCTGAGGGAGCGGGAAGGGAGATCGCGATGCCGGGAGGCAGGCTCACACAGCAGGAGCGCCAGCAGATCGCGCTGGGGCTGGCCGACGGGCTCGCCTATGCGGAGATCGCCAGGGGCCTCGACCGCCCCACCTCGACGGTCACGCGCGAGGTGATGCGCAACGGAGGCCCCACCGGCTACCGCGCCGAGCTGGCCCACCGCGCCACCGAACACCGCGCGCACCGGCGCCGGCAGGCCGCGCCCCGGGGGCCGCAGGCGACCTCCACGGCCCACGGCCGCGACGCCGGAGCCGTGCGCGAATACGAGGAGGTGTTCACCACCCTTCTCATGGGGCAGGGCCTGCCCAAGATGGTGTCGCGGGTGCTGACCTGCCTCTACATCAGCGACGAGGGCAGCCTCACCGCGTCCGAGCTGGCCCAGCACCTCCAGGTCAGCCCCGGGTCCGTCTCCAAGGCGGTCGCGCTTCTCGAAGGCCTGGGCCTCATCCGCCGGGAGCGTGACGAACGCCGCCGCGAGCGCTACATCGTCGACAACGACGTCTGGTACCAGTCGATCATCGCCAGCGCCCGGTCCAGCGCCCAGCTGGCCGAGACCGCGCGGCAGGGCGTCGCCATCCTCGGCCCGGACTCCCCGGCCGCTGGCCGGCTCGAGAACATCGCCCGCTTCGTCGACTTCGTGGCCGAGAGCATGATCCGCGCCGCGGAGCAGGCCCACGAGATCCTCTACGCGAAGGCCGAAGCGACACCGGGAGGCCCCGACCGCGGATAGCCGTGCGGCCTACGATCGGCGTATGGCGGACGACCTCGAGGTCTTCAACGCGCATCGCGAGCGGCTGAGGGGCGTGGCCTATCGGGTGCTGGGGCGCGCCGCCGACACCGAGGACGTGGTCCAGGACGCCTGGCTGCGCTGGAGCGCCGTCGACCAGGCCGAGGTGGACGACCCCGAGGCCTACCTGGTCCGCGTGACCACCCGGCTGGCCGTCGACCGGCTGCGCAGCGCCCAGTCCCGGCGCGAGGCCTACGTGGGCTCCTGGCTGCCCGAGCCGGTGGTCACCGGGCCCGACGTGGCCGAGCGCGTGGCCCTGGCCGACTCCGTGTCGACCGCCATGCTGCTGGTGCTGGAGTCGCTGTCGCCGCTGGAGCGGGCCGTCTTCGTGCTGCGCGAGGCCTTCGGCTACTCCTACGCCGAGATCGCCGGCATCGTCGACCGCTCGGAGCCGGCCGTCCGCCAGACCGCCGCCCGGGCCCGGGCCCACGTCGAGGACCAGCGCGTGCGCTACGACACCGACCGGGCCACCCGGACCGCCGTCACCGAGCGCTTCCTGGCCGCCTGCGCCGGGGGCGACCTGGGCCGGCTGGTCGAGGTGCTGGCCCCCGGGGTGGCCCTGATCAGCGACGGCGGCGGGCTGGCCCAGGCCCCGCGCAAGCCGATCCTCGGCGCCGAGCTGGTGGCCCGCGCGCTGGTCACGTTCGCCGGCCGGACGCCGGACGGCCTGACGGCCGAGATCGTCGACCTCAACGGCGGGCCGGGCATCGTGGCCCGGGCCGGCGGCGCGGTCGTGTCGGCCATGACGCTGTTCCTGCGCGACGGGCTGATCGAGACCATCCACCTGATCGCCAACCCGGAGAAGCTCACCGCCATCCCGCCCGCTCGATGACCTCGCGCAGGCGCTCGGCGGCGGCCGGGTCGAGCGTCGGCAGCGACGGATCGAGCACCTTGCCGCGGTCCACCGCGGTCAGCCGGGCCGCCGGCGGGTGGTCGACGAGCTCCACGATCGGGGCCGCCGAGGCGGCGACCGGGCGGGCCGCGACCCGGGCCAGCAGCCGCAGGGTCAGGCGCAGCGGCGCCGGCAGCGGGCTCAGGTCCCCGCTGCGCGTGAAGCCGGGGTGGTACAGCACGTAGCGCGCCTTCCCGCGGTACCCCGCGCCGAGCAGGTCGTTGAGCCGCCCGGCCTGCAGCTGGGCCCGCACCATGCCGTAGCCCCGGCGCAGCTGCAGGTCGTCCCAGGCGATCGCGCCCTTGGTCATCCCGACCCCGGCCACGTTGACGACGACCGGCGCGGGCGCGGCCTCCAGCAGCGGGCGCAGTCCCTCGGCGAGCAGGTGCCGGCTCAGGAAGTACAGCGCGAAGGTGTACTCCAGCCCCTCCGGCGTCTCGCGCCGCCGCGGGCTCTGCCGGTTGGCGCACAGCACGAGCGCGTCGACCGACTCCAGGCGCTCGCGCAGGGTCGCGACCACCCGCGCGACCTCCGCCGTCGAGCTCAGGTCGGCCTGGACGAACGTGATGCCCGGCCCGAGCGCCCGCCCCTTCTCGGCGTTGCTGCCGATCACCACCACGGCGTCGCCGCGCTCGCGCCGCGCGAGCGCCGTGGCCCGCCCCATCCCGTCCGTGCCCCCGCTGATGACCACAGTCTTCATGCCTCGTATCGAAATAAACTCGCGGCGAGCGCGTAAGGAGGCACTTTCATGTTGGATGCGCACACCCGTGTGCCCGTCGCCGAGTACGACGCCTGCCCGGTCACCGGAATCGTGCGCCGCATGGGCGAGCGCTGGACGCTGCTCGTGCTGGCGCTGCTGGCCCGCCGGCCGTACCGCTTCAACGAGCTGCACCGGGCCATCGAGGGCATCAGCCAGCGGATGCTGACCCGCACGCTGCGCGGGCTGGAGGGCGACGGGCTGGTCGAGCGCACGGTGTTCCCGACCGTGCCGCCCAGCGTGGAGTACGCGCTGTCGGCCGAGGGCGCCGACCTCATGGCGTCGCTGGCCCCGCTGACCGCATGGGCGGTGCGAAGGGGTGGAAGTTCCGCATCGATGTAATTAGCCTGATGTCCATGACTCCTTACAAGCTCGATTCGCGCGCGTGGCAGGAGAGCTGGGATCGCCAGCAAGAGGCGTACATGCCCGACCGCGAGCACCGCATCTCGGCGATGCTCGACGTGGTCGATGCCGTCGCGCCCGAGGCGCCCGGCGACCCGATCAAGATCCTCGATCTGGCCGGCGGCACCGGCTCGATCAGCCTGCGGGCGCTGGCCCGGTTCGACCGGGTCGGGATCACCCTGCTCGATCTCGACCCGGCGCTGCTGGCCATCGCCGGGGCCTCCCTGGGCGAGCGGGCCACCCTGGTCCCCGCCGACCTGCGCGACCCGGGCTGGGCCGCCCGGCTGCCACATCGGGCGTACGACGCCGTGCTGACCGCGACCGCGCTGCACTGGCTGGCCCCGCAGCGGCTCACCGAGCTCTACGCGGAGCTGCCGGCCGTGCTGCGCCCGGGCGGCGTCTTCGTCAACGCCGACCACATGCCCGACGACGCGCTGCCCGGTCTGTCCCGGCGCCTGGTGGCCCGGGCCGACGCGCGCCGCGAGGGCCGCTACGCCACCGGCGCCGTGCCGTCGTGGCGCGACTGGTGGGACCTCGCCGCCGTCGACCCGGTGCTCGCCCCGCTGGTCGAGGAGCGCCACCGCATCTACAGCGAGCCGCACTCGCCGGAGTGGCTGCCACCGGCCGCCTGGCACCTGGAGGCGCTGCGCGCGGCCGGCTTCGCCGAGACCGGCGTGGTGTGGCGCGGCGGCACCGACGCCGCGGTCGCGGGCGTCACACCGGCGTAGGCGGCCGGGCCCGTGCCCGGCCCCGGCGGCACACCGGCGTAGGCGGCCGGGC
>NZ_BAAARV010000057.1:437-728 GCF_039532525.1 Dactylosporangium salmoneum | reverse complement strand
CGCATCACCCGCGACCCCGACGGCAGCCTGCCCGAACGGTGGCTGATCGCCGAATGGCCCGACGACCAGCCCGAACCCGTCACCTACTGGCTGTCCAGCCAACCCACCGACACCACCCCGGCCGACCTGATCCGCACCGCCAAAATCCGCTGGCGGATCGAACACGACTACCGCGAACTCAAAACCGGCCTCGGCCTGGACCACTTCGAAGGCCGCTCATGGACCGGCTGGCACCGCCACGTCACCCTCGTCACCGCCGCGCACCTGTTCATCACCACGCTGCGACTCGAC
>NZ_BAAARV010000057.1:0-263 GCF_039532525.1 Dactylosporangium salmoneum | reverse complement strand
CGGGGCTGCGCCCCGATGCTGCCGCCTGCCCGCGCACGGACCAGTTACGTCTGAGCGGATGCGCCGGCCTGACCCTCTACAAGGTCATCCACGAGCTGCAACTCCTGCTCGCAACCTGGACCGGCGCATGCACCACCTGCCACCAAACCGTGAAACCGCTACACCGCAACAGACATCGACAAACCTAACAAAGCACTACTAGGCGGCCGGTTGCCAGAGGTGGATGACGCCGTCGCCGTCGGCGGAGGCCAGTCGGTCTGTGC
>NZ_BAAARV010000056.1:0-85936 GCF_039532525.1 Dactylosporangium salmoneum | reverse complement strand
GGGCCGCCTCCCCGGGCCGCGCGGCGAACCCGGCCGCGACCGGGTCGGCCGGCCCGCCGCCGGCCAGCAGCACCGCCATGACCAGCCCCGACACGACCCGCCGGGCCGGCTCCTCGCGCCACGCCCGCGCGACCGCGACCACCATCCCGGCCACCGCCACGACCCCGGCCACCCCGAGGGCGACGAGCCCGTTGTGGTCGTACGTGCCGAAGAACTCCGCGATTCCGACAAGCGCCCCGAGCAGGGTGGCGATCGCCACGTATGCCATGACGCCCATTCTCCAACGAGCCCGCGGCCATAGACTCGGCGGCATGTCGACCGCCGCGGAGTACCTGTTCTTCGCCGACTCGATGGCCCGGGGCAGCTCGCCGCTGTACGAACAGCTGGCCCGGGGCGTGGCCGGGGACGACGAGATCCTGGGCCTGCTCGACGGGCTCCCGGCGCCGAAGCGGCAGCCCAACCTCCTCCTCGCCGCGGCGCGGCTGGCCGGCGGGGTGCCGCGGGGGTTCGCGGACTTCAAGGCCACCGTGCTCGGCCACGCCGACGAGGTCGTAGCCACGATGCTGTCCCGGCGCACGCAGACGAACGAGGCCGGGCGGTGCGCGGCGCTCTACCCGATCCTGGCCGTTCTCCCGCAGCCACTGGCCCTGATCGAGGTCGGCGCGTCCGCCGGGCTGTGCCTGCTTCCCGATCTGTACCGGTACGACTACACCGCCGCCGACGGCGCCACGGCCACCGCCGGCGATCCGGACAGCCCGGTGCGGCTGCGGTGCCGGGTCGACGGGCCGGCGCCGCGGGTCGGGCCCGGCGCGGTGCGGGTGGCCTGGCGGGCCGGGATCGACCTCAACCCGCTCGACGTCACCGACGAGGACGACGTGAACTGGCTGCGGGCGCTGGTCTGGCCCGAGCAGCAGGAGCGGCGCGAGCGCCTCGACGCGGCCCTGACGGTGGCCCGGCGCGAACCGCCGCGGGTGGTGGCCGGCGACCTCAACGAGCGCATCGACGCGCTCGTCGCCGAGGCTCCGGCGGACGCCACGCTGGTGGTGTTCCACACCGCGGTGGTCGACTACGTGCCGGAGCCGGCCCGGTCGGCGTTCGTCGCGCGGATGCGCGGGCTCGACGGGCACTGGCTGTCGCAGGAGCTGCCCTCGGTCTTCCCCGAGCTGGCCCCGCGACTGCCGGAGGAGCCGCCCGCCGGGGCGGTCTCCTACGCGCTGATGCTCGACGAACGGCCGCTGGCCTACGCCGCGCTGCACGGGGCGTGGCTGCGGCCGTTCGCCGGCGGGCTACGGTAGCGCGATCCAGGTGGCTCGGGCCGTCGCCAGCACCGTCCCCTTCGGACTGTAGACAGTGGACAGCACGTCGGCCTTGCGCCCCTCGCCGCCGAGGTGCGCGCCCACCACCACGCAGGTGTCGCCGGGCTCCGGCAGGTCGTCGATCCAGGCGGCGAGGCGGCCGAGGACGTACGGGCGGCCGCCGTTCGGCCCGATGACCGACCAGCCGCCGGGGCAGTCCAGCGCGGCCCACATCATCACCGCGGAGACGTCGCCGGACACGTGCCACGGGGTGGCGGTGCGGCCGTCGGGCAGGATGCCCGGGAACAGCGCCAGGCCGTCGGCCCGGTCGGGGCCGCACACGTAGCACGTCGGGAACGGGTGGTCGCGCAGGCCGGGGTACTCCTTCGAGATCTCCGCGGCGGCGTCGAGCGACACGTGCGGTACGACTGCGGGGTTGTCCGCAGCGACCTGCCGGGCCTCCGCGATCAGCTCGTCGCCGGACATGGCGCGGCCGCCGGCCTCGGCCCGCACGACGGTCAGGTCGGTCTCCAGCGGCGGCGGGCGGCGCAGCGTGACCTCGACCGGGCCGAGGCCGAGCTCGGTGGCGAGCAGGCCGCAGGCGTACCCCCCGTTGCCGGACCCGGGCGGGCCGTTGAACCGCGCGGCGATGCGCATGGACGTCCTCCTGTCAGTTCGGTCGACGCAGGCCGGCGAGCAGCACGGCGACCAGCCGGCGGGCATCGTAGCGAGTATCGCTCTCCGCGCCGATGCACAGGTTGCCGACGCCCCGCATGAGCTGGTACGCGTCGAGGTCGGCCCGGATCTCCCCGGCCGCCGCCGCCGCGTCGAGCAGGCGGGTGCAGACCGGGACGAGCCGGTCGAGGAAGTACGCGTGCAGCGACTCGAACTGGGCGCTGTCGGAGCGCAGCGCGGCGGCCAGCCCGTGCTTGGTCACCAGCAGGTCGACGAACAGGTCGATCCAGCCGACGAGGGCCGCGTACGGCTCGTGCGTCGCGTTCAGGCCGGCCTCGGCGCACGCCTCGATCTGGTGGCGGTACACGGCGACGACGAGCTCGGCGCGGGTCGGGAAGTGGCGGTACACCGTGCCCACCCCGACGCCGGCGCGGGCCGCGATGTCGCGCACGGGCGCCTCGACCCCCGCCGCCACGAAGGCGGCCGCGGCCGCGTCCAGCAGCGCCGTCTCGTTGCGCCGGGCGTCCGCCCGCTTGCGCGGCTCGGTTGTCGCTTCGTTTGCCAATCGGAACCTCGTTCCGTATCGTCGATAGCGGAACATGGTTCCGTCTTGCAATCCTAGCGGAGGCGCTGATGTCCACCCCAACCTTCGGCATCATGACGGCCCCGGCCCAGGTCGGCTACGACGAGATCCTGCGCGTCTGGCAGGAGGCCGACGCGGTCGAGGCCATCGGGCACGCCTGGCTCTACGACCACCTCCTGCCCATCTTCGGCGACCCGGACGGCCCGGCCTTCGAGGGCTGGACCCTGCTGTCCGCCCTCGCCGCCCGGACCGCCCGCCTGCGCCTCGGCCTGCTGGTGACCAGCAACCGCTTCCGCCCGCCGGCCCTGCTCGCCAAGATGGCCACCACGGTCGACATCGTCTCCGGCGGCCGCCTCGACCTGGGCATCGGCGTCGGCTCCCGGCCCGACCACCCCCTGGCCCGCCGCGAGTACGAGGCCCACGGCCTGCCCTTCCACGACACCGCCGAGGCCACCGCCCGGCTGTCCGAGGCCTGCGAGGTCATCAAGCGCCTGTGGACGTCGCCGGCGCCGTTCGACCACGACGGCGCACACCTCCACCTGCGCGGCGCCTTCGGCAACCCCAAGCCCGTCCAGCACCCCCACCCGCCGATCCTGATCGGCGGCCGCTCGAAGGCCACTCTGCGCGTGGTCGCCGAGCACGCCGACATCTGGAACATCCCGGGCGGCGACATCGCCGACGTCACCGAACGCAGTGCGTTGCTGGACCGGTACTGCGAGGACATCGGCCGCGACCCGGCCGACGTCGTGCGCTCCATCCACCTGCCGGTCTCCTACGACCGGCCGTCCACGACCCGGTCGGCCGTCGCCGAGGCCCTCGACGCCGGCTTCCGCCACTTCGTGCTGAGCATCGCGTCGGCCTACCCGGCCGGCGTCGCCGCCTGGGTGGCCGACGAGCTGATCCGCCCCCACCTGCCGTGACCCTGGGCAAGGACGCCGCGAGGACGCCGGGCGGCGGCCGGTCTGCCGCCGCGGGGCGTCCTCGCTGGTTCGACGGGGCTACACCGCCTTACCAGCGGTCGCGCATCCGGCGCAGCACCAGCGTCGTCGCGCCGGCCGCCGCCGCGAGCGCCATCGTGCTCGCGACCACCGGATGGGTGCTCGCCACGACGTAGTAGCTGCGCCGGCGGACCCAGCCCTCGTGCGAGCCCCGCTCGTGCAGGTCGTCGCCGGCGTGCCACAACGCGCTCGCCTCGCGGGGCGCCGACGGCCGGTCCGTGCGCTGCGACCAGTACGCGTACCGGCGTATCATGCGGTCCGTCAGCTTCGGCGCGACGTTGGCCAGCGCCGTCAGGACCTTCGCCTGCCCGCCGACGTACAGGTCGCGCTTCGGGTGCGCGGCGGCGTACAGGATCGCCCCGGCGACCGCCTCCGGCGGGTAGAGCATGCCCCGGTGGGCCGGCTGGCCGGCCAGGTAGCTCTCGGCGTGCTCGTTGTACGGCGTGTCGATCCGGCCGGGGTGCACGAGCGTGACCGAGACCGGCAGCCGCGCCGCGGCGACCTCGATCCGCAGTGCCTCGGTGAACCCGTGCACGGCGGACTTGGCGCTGCCGTACGTGGCCTGCACGGGGGTGGCGCGCTCGCCGAGGAAGCTGCCCACGTTGATGATCGCGCCCGGCCGCCCGGTGTCGCGGAACTGCTCCACGGCGGCCCGCGAGCCGTGCACGACGCCCCAGAACACGGTGTCGAACACCCGGTGCATGTCGTCCAGCGAGACGTCCCAGCTCTGGCCGAAGATCGACACGCCGGCGTTGTTGACCCACGTGTCGAAGCCACCGAACGTCTCCACGGCGGTCCGGGCCACGCGGGCCACGTCGTCCCGGCGGCCGACGTCGGCCACCACGAACGCCGCCTCGCCGCCCGCTTCCTGGATCTCGTCGCACAGCGTGCGCAGGGCCTCCTCGTTCCGGGCGACGAGAACCAGGCGGGCGCCGCGCGCCGCCGCCATCCGCGCGGTCACCAGTCCGATGCCGCTCGACGCGCCGGTGATGACCACGGTCTGCTCCTCGATGGGACGCAGCCGCGGTCCCCCGAGCCTCCTGCGCGCCCCGTTACCGCCCGGCTCGGCCGGCGGCCCGCCGGTCCCCCGCCGCTGCGCCTCCTCCTCGAAGAACTCCCCGGTCCCCACCTCCTCGGCAGGGGTGAACGGGGCACCGAAGCCCTCCTCGGCCGCACCGCGGCCGTAGTCACGGTCATGGTTACGATCCGCCGACGTCATGGCGGGCCTCCCTTTCCCTGCGTCCGCCCAGATGCCTTCGGCGACGGCGCTACCCGGCCACCGTCCGATCATGCGGGTGCCGGGCGTTGACAAAACCGGTGCCGCTGCTGACGCTCTTCATCGACATTGCGCGGGGCGCGGCTGCGGAAGGTGCAGGCGGTGCACCGCCGCGCGAACAAGACGGGGGCAACAACGGTGAACAAGGCTGCGCGGTTCGTGGCGGTGGCCGCGCTCGTGCTGGGGACGACCGCGTGCCAGGCGCCGCCGGCCGGCACCGACGGGGACCTCACCGACGACTGGCGGCCGCTCGCGGCGCCCACCTTCGAGGTACCGGACGTCGGGCAGTGCCTCAAGAGCGAGCCGCGCTCGCCCTTCGAATCACATTTCTACCGGGCTACGCCGATTGCGTGCGATGCGCAGCATGCGCTGGAAGTCGTGCTCGTCGGGACCGTCGAGGGCCCGGCCGCGGCCGCCGCGGCGCCGCCCGAGCCGGGGAGCGCGGGGTACCAGGCCGCGTACGCCGCGTGCGGGGACGCCGCCGACGACTACGTCGGCGGGGACTGGCACGACGGGCTGCTCGGCATCGACGTGCAGCTGCCGACGAAGACCCCGTGGGGCGGCGGGCAGCGCACGTACGTGTGCACGGTCTACGGCAGTGCCACCGGGAGCGGCATGATGGCGTTGCGCAAGGGCTCGCTCAAGGGCGCGCTGGCCGGCGCGGCGCCGTCGGCGTTGCACTGCCTCGAGGTCATCGCGGAGGAGCGGTCCGACGGCTTCTACCAGCACATGTCCGCGATGAACCCGATCGACTGCGCGCAGCCGCACGGCGCTGAGTACACCGGCAGCGTCGTCGTCCCCGGCACCACGCTCCCGGCCGACGACAAGCTCCACACCATGATGGCCGACGCCTGCCGGGCCAAGGAGGCCGCGTTCCTCGGGCTGACCCAGTCGCAGCTCAAGAGCCGCTCCGACGTCCAGGTCGCCTGGTACAACATGAGCCAGAACCACTGGCAGTCCGGCGACCATCACGAGCGGTGCTTCGTGACGGTGCCGTACAAGCACCCGGTCCACGCCAGCCTCAAGGGACTCGGGCAGGCCCCCCTCCCGGCGTGATCCGTCCACCCGTGGAAACTCGTTTGCCGGTCCGGCCCCGCGCTGCTGGCCCAACGGCGAGGTCCAGGTCTTCCGCGACTACCGGGATCGGGTGTCGGCCGCCGGCACGGCCCGCCGCGAGATCCTCGCCGAGCTGCCGGCCCCGCCGCACCCGGCCGGCCTCGACCGGCTGATCTGGCAGCGTGGCGCGCAGGTGCGCGGCCGGCGGCTACCGCGCGCCGCGGGCGGCGCCGGAAAGTCCTGAACACCGGAGCAGCCGGAGACGGCGGCGGGCGGGCGTGGTGTGATGTGGGGATGAGCACCCCCAGGCCGACCATCGAGGACGTCGCCCGGGCCGCCGGTGTGTCGCGCGCGACCGTGTCCCGGGTGATCAACGACGAGCCGGGCGCGTCCGAGCCGCTGCGGGCCCGGGTGCGGGCGGCGGTGGCCGAGCTGGGGTACCTGCCGAACCAGACGGCCCGGGCGCTGGCCTCGGGGCGGCCGCGGGCGGTGGACGTGGTGGCCGTGACGTACACGCCCGGGCTCGGCTGGCTGGGCGTGCACCCCTACTACAGCCGCGTGCTCGCGGGGGTCATGTCGGTGCTGGAGGGGACCGACGTACACCTGCGGCTGCACGCCGTCGGGGCCTCCGGCGCCACCGAGGCGCTCGACACGATCGCGGCGCAGGCCACCGTCGGGGCGGTGCTGACCAATCTCGAGCCGGCGCAGGCCGCCCGGTTCCACCGCCGGTGCCGGCGGTCGGTCTCGATGGTGACCACCGCCGCATCGGTGCCGTCAGTCGAGGTGGACAACGCCGCCGGGGCGTACGCGGCGGTCGAGCACCTCCACCGCCTCGGCCGGCGGCGCATCGCCGCCATCCACGGACCCGAGGCCAGCACCTGCGCCGTGGACCGCCGGGCCGGCTACGAGCGGGCCGTGCGCGACCTGGGCCTGCCCGACCTCGGCACCCCCGGCGGCGACTTCGTGCGCGAGCACGGCCACGACACCGCCGCCCGGCTGCTGCAGGAGCACCCCGGCCTGGACGCGCTCTTCGTGTCGTGCGACCTCATGGCCGCCGGGGCCGTGCAGGCGATCACCGCCGCCGGGCGCCGCGTGCCCGGGGACGTCAGCATCATGGGCTTCGACGACAGCCTGGCCGCGGTCTGCGCCAACCCGCCGCTGAGCACCATGCGCGTGCCGGTGGAGGACATGGCGGCCGCCGCCACCCGGCTCCTGCTGGGCGGGGACGTCCCGGCCGGCCACCGCGAGCTGTTCCCGGTCGCCCCGGTGCTGCGCCAGAGCACCGCCGCGGGGCGCTTTACCTGAGAGCGCTCTCGGGCCTAGCGTCCCGGGCCATGTCCGAGCCGCTCCGCGCCGCCACCCGGGCCACGTACGTCGTGTTCGCCGCCTGTGGCTTCATGCTCGCCAGCTGGATCGCCCGCATCCCGCAGCTGCGCGACCACCTCCACCTCGAGCCGGCCCGGCTCGGCTGGGTACTGCTCGGGGCGGCCGCCGGCTCGCTGGTCTCCCGGCCGTTCTCCGGGCCGGTGCTCGCCCGGCTCGGGCAGCGCCGCACGGTCCAGGTCGCCGGGGTCGTCGCCAGCGCCGGGCTGTTCGTCACCGGGCTGGGCGGGGCGGGCGGGCTGTGGGTGCTCGTCGCCGGGCTACTGCTCATCGGGTTCGCCACCTCGGTCTGGGACGTGGCCATGAACGTCCAGGGGGCCGAGGTCGAGCGGCGCCTCGGGCGGTCGATCATGCCCCGGTTCCACGCCGCGTTCGCCGCCGGGACGGTCGCCGGCGCCGGGGTCGCCGCCGGCCTGGTCTCGCTGCGGGTGCCGGTCCCGGTCCACCTGTGCGCGGCCGCGGTGCTGGTCGCGGCGGCTGTGTACCTCGGCGCCCGCGACTACCTGCCCGACGCCCATGCGGCCCCCACTCCGGGCGCCGCGCTGCCGCCGGCCGCGCTGCGGGCCTGGCGGGAGCCGCGGACCATCCTCATCGGGCTGTTCGTGCTCACGTTCGCGTTCGGCGAGGGCGCCGCCGGCGACTGGATCGGGGTCGCGCTCATCGATGGCCACGGCGCGGCGGCCGCGGTCGGCAGCCTCGGGTACGCCCTCTACCTCGCCGCCACGACCGCCCTGCGCTGGTTCGGCGGCGGCCTGCTCGACCGGTTCGGCCGGGTCGCCGTGCTGCGCGCGCTGGGCCTGGTCACCATCGCCGGGCTGCTGCTGTTCGTCTTCGGCCCCAACCTGGCGGTGGCCCTGGCCGGGGCGCTGCTGTGGGGCGTAGGCACGGCCTTCGGGTACCCGGTCGGCATGAGCGCCGGCGCGGACGACCCCCGCCATGCGGCCGCCCGGGTCACCGTCGTCTCCACGCTGGGCAAGGTGGCCTCCTTCGCCGGGCCGCCGCTGATCGGGATGCTCGGCGACCGCGTCACGGTACTGCGGGCCCTGCTCGTCGTGGCCGCCCTCCAGGCCGTCGCCGTCCTGATCGCCGGAGCGACCCGCCGGCAGCCCCCCGAAGGAGCGGCGGAAGCCCGGGCGGCCGAAGAGGCTAGCCCCGCATCAGGTCGTTGAAGCGGGACGTCACGCCGATCTCGTCCGGGCGTTGCGCGTCGCGGCGGACCCGGGAGAGCTCACGGCGTACGAACGCCTCGAACGTGGTCGGGGGACGGCCCAGCAGCCAGGTCAGCACGTTGGGGTTGCCGACGAAGTCGTGGGAGCTGTAGCGGGCGGTGATCGCGCGCAGGACGCGCAGCTGATGGGTGACCTCGCCCGGGTCGGCGTCGCCCACCCATGCCTTGAGGTAGGTGTCGGCGTCGATCCGGCGGACCTCGATCGGGCGGCCCAGCACGCGGGCGATGATGGCGCCGAGCTCGTGCGCGGTGTACCGGCCGGGGCCCACCAGCTCGTAGGTGGCGCCGGCGTGGCGGGCCGGGTCGGCGAACACGGCCGCGACCACGTCGGTCACGTCGTCGAGGTCGACGAGGGACTGGCGGCGCTCGAGGGACCACGACAGCTCGAAGACGCCGCGCTCGAAGACGGGGCGCAGCTTGAGCGGCAGCATGTAGTTGGCGGGCTGCAGGATGGTGAACTCCAGGCCCGAGGAGAGCAGGTGCTCCTCGACGTCCCGCTTGATCTCGTGCTGCACGAGGTCGGTCGTGATGGCGTGCAGCACGGAGCTGAACACCATGTGCCGGACCCCTTCGGCCCGGCAGGCGTCGACCACGGCGAGGCCCATCGCGCGCTCGCTCGGATGGATGGTGGGGCCGACGTGGTACACCATGCCGGCCCCCCGCACCGCGGCCCGCGCCACGGCGGGGTCGGCGAGGTCTCCGACGACGACGTCGGCGACCCCGATCGCGCGCAGGCGTGCCGCCGACGCCTCGGACCGCACGCAGGCGCGCACGGCGTGGCCGGCGGCGAGCAGCTTCGGCACGAGCAGCTTGCCCTGGTTGCCGTTGGCGGCGGTCACGAGGAGCACCGCAGGCCTCCGATCCAGACGCCGCGGATGGCGCGGGTCGCGGCGATGTCGCGGGTCGGGTCGCCGGCGACGAGGACGAGGTCGGCCCGGCGCCCGGGCTCGATGACGCCGCGGTCGGCGAGCCCGAACGTGGCCGCGGCGAGGGAGGTGGCGCCCCGCAGCGCCTCGGCCGGGGTGAGGCCGGCGCGGACGAGCC
Organism: Dactylosporangium salmoneum; assembly: GCF_039532525.1. Lineage (NCBI taxonomy): Bacteria > Bacillati > Actinomycetota > Actinomycetes > Micromonosporales > Micromonosporaceae > Dactylosporangium > Dactylosporangium salmoneum. The sequence goes on along the minus strand of NZ_BAAARV010000056.1, from coordinate 76,398 downwards.
GGCGCAGCTCGTCGTGCAGCGCCTCCCCGTGGCGGGGCTGGAACGGGGTGCGCGGGTCGTCATTGGCGTCGGTGCCGGCCAGCACGGCCCGGCCCGCCGCGCGGAAGCTCGCGACGGTGGCCTCGGCGTGCCGGTAGCGCATCCGCAGCGCCGGCAGCACCAGCGACAGGGCCCGCATCGCGGGCTTGCCGCCGATGTTGCGGGCCACGCCGTCCATCATCGCCAGGGTCGGGATGATGGCCACCGGCCGGTCGGCGAGCAGCCGTTGGGTCTGCGCGTCCAGGCCGCTGGTGAGGGCGGTGTGCGTGACGACGTCGACGCCGGCGGCCACCGCCAGGTGCAGGGTGCCGGCGCTGACGACGTGGGCGACCGTGCGCAGCCCCGCCGCGTGCGCGGCCGCCACGACGGCGGCCACCGTGTCGGCGGCGAGCGGCCTGGCCTTCGGGATCCGCGGGTCCTCGACGATGATCTTGACGTAGTCGGAGCCGTCGGCGACCCGGTCGGCGACGAACCGCTCGGCGTCGCCCGGGCCGGTGACCGCGGTCGAGGCCGGGAAGCCCATGGTGGTGACGAACATCGAGCCGGGGCCGCTGGCCGGGCGGCCGGCGCTGAGCAGCGACGGCAGCCCGGGCCGGCCCTTGAGCGCCATGGTGGCCTCGAAGTGCGGCGCCGCCATGTCCAGCACGGTGCTCACCCCGGCGGCGGCGCAGGCCCGCAGGTGCTCCTCGCTGCTGACGTGGACGTGGGTGTCGATGAGGCCGGGCAGCAACGCGCCGCCCGCCCCGTCGACGACCTCGGCGCCGTCCGGGGCGGGGCCGGCGGCGATGAGCCCGTCGCGGATCACGACGGTCTCCGGGCCGCGCAGCCCGGCGCCGTCGAAGACCCGGACGCCCGTGATGGCGGTGGCGGCCACGCTCAGCCGATCCCGGCCGCGGCGGCGAGCCTCTCGTACGCGGCCCGCACGGCCGGGACGAGCGCCGCCGCGGCGCCGTAGTCGGCACGGTCGCCCCGCAGCTGCAGGATGTTGCCGGCCCGCAGCCGCGCCGGGACGTCCTCGCCGCGGGCGGCGACGAGGGCGTGGAAGTGGGCGTAGTTCTCGCCGAAGCTCATGAGGTACGTCGTCGGCGCCCCCGTGACCTCGGTGACGGCCGCGATGAGGTCGCGCGCCCGCGGCCCGAACGAGGCGAGCTCGGCCGGGCCGAGCCCGGTGATGCGCTCGGCGTGGCGGCGGGCCCGCAGGATGAACCAGCCGGGCACGTCGTAGCCGCGCACGAGCTCCGCGGCCCAGTCCTCGTCGCGGAAGACGACGGCCTCGGCGTCGGCGCCTTCGAGCTCACACATGAGGCACGACATCAGGAGAAGACCTCGACGTGCGCGCCCTCGGGAATGTCGTCGTTGACGCGGGCGGTGTCGTCGATGCGGCGCCAGATCTCGTAGCCGTTCTCGCGGCAGATCTTGCCGTCGACGCACTGGAACGCGTGCAGGAGGCGGATGCTGACCGTGGTGCCGACCGGGAACGGGCAGTTGCGGAAGCCGTCGCCGGTGATCGTCCACTCGAAGATGCTGTCGTCGAAGACCCACTCCTCGGTCGCGAACCGGTACAGGTTGGTGATCTTGTGGATCTGCATCGAGCCGAAGATGCGCAGGTACTCCTGCTTGACCTCCTCCTTGTCGCGCAGGACGAGGCCGCGGGCCGGCACCTCCCACACGATGTTCTCGGCGTAGCCGGCGATCGCCTGGTCGATGGTCTCGGGGGTCTCGTTGTGGAAGTGGTCCTCCACGACGGCGAGGTTGCGGGCGATGATCTCCTCGCGCGAGAGCGCGTCATGGGACGTCATGTCGGCGGTACTCCGATCTCTTGGGGTGTGATCAGGTCTCTCGGGGTGTGCTCAGGGGACCAGGTGCGCTGAGCCGAGGCTGTCAGATGAGCCCGGCGGTGGGGTGTGAAACGGCCGCCCCGGCGCGCGCCGACGCTACCAAATATATGTGATAACAACAACGGTCAGCCGAGATCGAGCGCGACGCGCACGATGCTGTCGGTGTCGATTCCGTGGTACCGGTACACGTCCTCGAGGTCCCCGGACTGCCCGAAGCGGGTGACCCCGAGGTGGCGACCCGGCACGCGATGCAGCCCGGCCAGGAACGCCAGGGTGTGCGGGTGCCCGTCGAGGACGGTCACCAGGGGCGCCGCCCGCCCGGCGGGGAACGCGGCGTCCAGGACCCAGTCCTCGGCGCCGCCGCCCAGCCCGGCCCGCGCCTGCACGGCCTCGAAGAGCAGGCCGGGGCTGGTCACGCAGACGACGTCGGCGGCCAGCCCGAGCCCGGCGAGGCGTTCGGCGGCGGCGAGGGCCTCGGGCACCATCGCCCCCATGGCGGCGATGGTCACCGCCGGCGGCCCTTCGGCTCGCCGCAGCGGATAGGCACCGGCGACCACCTGCCGGCGGCGGCGCTCCCGGGCGGCCGGATCGGCGGGCACCGCGGCGAGGCCCTGGTCGACCGGGCGCGAGGAGAGCCGCAGGTACGCCGAGCCGCCCCCCGGCCGCCCCAGCCGGCCGAGGCTGGCCAGCAGCGTCCACTCGAGGTCGATGGCGAAGGCCGGCTCGTAGCTCACGCAGCCGGGCTGCTCGACGCCGATGGACGGGGTCTTGATGGACTGGTGCGCCCCGCCCTCGGGGGCGAGGGACACCCCGGACGGCGTGCCGACCAGGATCGACTGGCCGCCCGCGTAGATGCCGAACGACCACGGCTCGAGGGCCCGCTCGACGAAGGGGTCGTAGAGCACGCCGATCGGCAGCAGCGGCCGGCCCCAGCGGCTCCAGGTGGCACCGAGCTCGCCGAGCAGCCCGACCAGGTTGACCTCGGCGATGCCGAGCTCGACGTGCTGGCCGGAGGGGCGCTCCCGCCAGTGCAGGATCGTCTCCGGGTCGTCGTCGAACCAGTCCGGGCGGGCGTCGGCGGACCAGACGCCGACCTTGTTGATCCAGCCGCCGAGGTTGGTCGAGGAGGCCACGTCGGGGGCCACGGTCACCACCCGGCGGGCCGCGTCGGGCGCCTGGCGGGTCAGGTCGAGCAGCGCCCGGCCCAGCCCCGCCTGGGTCGAGGCGGTCCCCGCCGGGGTCCGGCCGAGGTCGGCCGGCACCGGCGGCGGGGCGGCGCCCGCGCCGGGCGACCGGCGCAGCCGCCGGGCGGCCTCCGCGCACAGCCTGCCGGGGGCGGAGGCGGCCGGGAAACGGGCCCAGGGCGCGTCCACGGACATGCCGACGCGCTCGGCGAGCTGCCCGAGCTGGGTGGCGGTGAGCATCGAGGAGTGGTTCTGCGGGTGGCCCTCGGTGGCCAGGCCGTATCCCTTGATGGTGTAGGCGAAGACGACCGTCGGCCGCCCGTCGTCGATGGCGGCGAGCGTGTCGCCGAGGGTCCGCAGGTCGTGGCCGCCGAGGTTGCGCACGGCCGCGAGCAGGGTGGCGTCGTCGAGGGGGGCGAGGAACTCCCGCAGCGCCGGGGCGCCCGGGCCGTCCCCGGGGAGGCGCTCGCGCAGCTGCGACGGGCCGCAGCGCAGCAGGCGCTGGAACTCGGCGTTGGACATCGTGTCGAGCCGGTGGCGCAGGCCCTCGCCGCCGGGGCGGGCGAACAGCTCGCCGAGCAGCCGGCCGTACTTGGCGGTCAGCACCTGCCAGCCGGCCGCCTCGAACATCTGGCGCAGCCGGGTCGCGGCCAGGTGCGGCACGACCCGGTCGAGGGACTGGCGGTTGAGGTCGACGATCCAGCACACCTCGCCGAGGCCGGCCACCATCGGGTCGAGGATCGCCTCCCAGCAGGCGCCCTCGTCCAGCTCGGCGTCGCCGACCAGCGAGTACTGGCGCCCGGTGCCCGCGGAGGCGTCCAGGCCGTTGACGTAGCGGCGGGCCAGGGCGCCCCAGATCGGGGCGGTCGCACCGATGCCGACCGAGCCGGTGGAGTAGTCGACCGGGTCCGGGTCCTTCACCCGGCTGGGGTAGCTCTGCAGGCCGCCGAAGGCGCGCAGGGTGCTCAGGTAGCGCTCGTCGAGCTCGCCGAGCAGGTAGTTGATGGCGTGCAGGAGCGGCGAGGCGTGCGGCTTCACCGACACCCGGTCGGCCGGGGTCAGGTGCTCGAACCACAGCGCGGTCATGATGGTCGCCATCGAGGCGCTGGACGCCTGGTGGCCGCCGACCTTGAGGCCGCTCGCGTTGGGCCGCACCCGGTTCGCGTGGTCGACGATCGCCGTGGCGAGCCAGAGCACCCGCTGCTCCACCTCGCGCAGCACGGCCGACCGGTCCTGATGCGCGATCCCGGCCTCTGCCGCGGTCACCGTCATCTTGCACCTCCGAGGTTGTGATCACATATAACAACTACCCGCCTGACGATGTCCAGAGGTTCGCGCCGTTATAGTTGATGCCGCACGACGTGCGGATGGAGGCGATGTTGGAGCGCTCTGCTGCGGTGGTCCGCCCGATCGAGTCCCGGTCGGTCGCCGAGCAGGTCATGGCCGAGCTGCGGCGCTCGATCCTGGCCGGCGACCTGGCCCCGGGCCGGGAGTTCTCGCTGCGCGAGATCGCCGAGCAGCTGCAGGTCAGCATCATCCCCGTGCGGGAGGCGCTGCGCAGCCTGGAGAGCCAGGGCCTGGTGCACATGCGCCCGGGCCGCAGCGCCGTGGTGGCCCCGCTGGACCTGGAGGAGCTGCAGAGCATCTACCGCCTGCGCCGCCGCCTGGAGCCGGAGATCGCCCAGCGCTCCTGCCGCCTGCTCTCCCCCGCCGACCTGGACCGCCTGCAGCACGACGTGGTGGAGTTCGGCGACGAGCAGCGCACCATCCACGAGATCTACGAGGCGCACCACGAGTTCCACCTGGCCCTGCTGGCGCCCGCCGCGACCAGCTGGGACGTGCGCATCCTGCTGACCCTGTGGCGGGCCGCGGAGCGCTACATCCGCATCGGCTTCGGCCGGCTCGACCCCGACCCGGACGAGCACTGGCGGCGCGAGCGGGCCCACCAGGAACTGCTCGACGCGTTCCGCCAGCGCGACCCCGAGGTGGTCGCGGCCGCCGTGCACCAGCACCTCGCCCACAACGAGCAGATCGCCCTGCTGGCCCTGCGCGACCCGGCCACCCCCGCCCCGTCGGGCCACGGCCGGCGGCGCCGCGCGCATCACGAGGACTGACCCCGGCCGCAGCCGGCACCCGATCCACCGCGCCTCTTGTTGTTATCACATATAAGGGCTACGGTGCCCGCCATGCGCATCTTCAACCTCGACCACCGTCTCGCCCTCGGCGTGGGCCACGACCGGGCCGCCGACGTCGAGAAGGCCAGCGACGGGCGGTTCGGGGCCGACGTCCAGGCCGTGTACGAGCGCTGGGACGAGTTCGCCGGCTGGGCCCGCGCCTACGACGGCCCCGGCGAGCTGGCCGTCGAGCCCGGCCGCCTCGGCCCGCCGGTCCCCCGGCCGCCGCAGGTGTTCGCGATCGGGCTCAACTACCGCGACCACGCCGCCGAGGCCGGGCTCGCCCTGCCCGAGCGGCCGCTGGTCTTCACCAAGTTCCCGGCCAGCATCACCGGGCCGCACGGGAACATCGCCCGGCCGGCCGGGTCCGTGGACTTCGAGGTCGAGCTGGTCGCCGTCATCGGGCGCCGGGCCGAGCGCGTGCCGGCCGCCCGGGCCTGGGAGCACGTCGCCGGGCTCACCGCCGGCCAGGACCTCTCCGAGCGGGAGCTGCAGTCGGCCGGGCCCACCCCGCAGTTCAGCCTCGGCAAGTCCTTCGCCGGCTTCGCCCCCATCGGGCCGGCGCTGGTCACCGTCGACGAGTTCGCGGACCCCGACGACATCGCCATCGGGTGCGACGTCAACGGCGAGGCGATGCAGCGGGGCCGCACCGCCGACATGATCTTCACGATCCCGCAGCTCGTGGAGCATCTGTCCGCGGTACTGCCGCTGCTGCCCGGCGACCTGATCTTCACCGGCACGCCGAAGGGCGTCGGCATCGCCCGCCGGCCGCCGCGCCTGCTGCAGGTCGGCGACGAGCTGACCACCCGCATCGAGGGCATCGGCGAGATGCGCCACCGCTTCACACACCCCGCGCTTCGCGCGAGCCTCTAGCAATTCGCGCGAGCCTCTAGCAAGGAGTCCAACGATGGGCGTACGACGCGACATCATGCAGTTCTCCGTGGACGGCCTGACCATCACGGCGCTCACCGCCGGGCCGGCCGACCCCGACCCCCGCCGGCCGCTGATCGCCGCCCTGCCCGGCGGGACGTACAACGGCCGCTACTTCGACGTGCCCGGCTCCGCCCGCGGCTCGTTCCTCGACACCGCCGTCGCCGCCGGCTACCGGGTGGTCAGCTTCGACCGCCCCGGTTACGGCGCCAGCACCGCCCTCGACCCGGCCGGCAACACCTTCGACCGCCACGCCGAGCTGCTCGACGCCGCGATCGCCCAGGCCGCCGACCGCCTCGGCGCCGGGCGTGTCTTCCTCGTCGGGCACTCCATCGGCGGGATGATCGCCGTGATGATCGCCGCCGCCCAGCCCAGCTTCCGCCTCGCCGGCCTGTCCGTCACCGGCATGGGCGCCGTCATCAACGCCAACGGCGCCGCCGACGCGCTCGCCCAGCTGCCCGCCGACGCCACCGTCGACCTGCCCTACGAGGAGCGGGACAAGGTCATGTTCGGGCCCGAGGGGACGTACGGCGCGGACGCCGTCGCCGCCGCGCACGGCTCCTACGCCCCGGTACCCGTCCGGGAGCTGATCCAGGCGCCCCGCTGGCCCGTCGAGCGCCTCCCCGGCCTCGCCCCGCACGTGCGGGTGCCGGTCCACAACGCCCTCGCCGAGCACGACCTGCTGTGGGACAGCGCCCCCGAGCACGTGGCCCGGTTCGCCGCCATGCTGACCGCGGCGCCGTTCGTGGAGGCGAGCGTGGCCCGCGGTACCGGGCACAGCATCGACCACCACACCCTGGGCCACGCGCTGCACCTGCGCCAGCTCGCCTTCGCCGAGGAGTGCGCGCTCTGGGACGAGCGCCGGTGACCGGGCGGGTGCCGGTCGTCATCGGCGGCGGGGGCCCGGTCGGCCTCGCCGCCGCCGTCGAGCTCGGCCGGCGCGGCGTCGCGTGCCTCGTCGTCGAGCCCCGGACCGCCGTCTCCCACGCCCGGCCCCGCTGCAAGACCATCAACGTCCGGTCGATGGAGCACCTGCGCCGGTGGGGCATCGCCGACCGGCTGCGGGCCGAGGCGCCGCTGCCGGTCTCCTGGTCCCAGGACGTCGTGTTCTGCACCTCGCTGGCCGGGCGGGAGCTCTCGCGGTTCACCGGCGTGCTCGGGCTGAGCCCCGACGGGGACCGGTTCGCCGAGCTCGGCCAGCAGGCACCGCAGTACGTCCTGGAGGAGTTGCTGCGGGCCACCGTGGCCGGGCTGCCGGCCTGCACCCTCGCCACCGGCTGGCGGGTCGACACCGTCGAGCAGGACGGCGCCGGGGTGCGGGTGGGGCTGCTCGACGAGGCGGGCGGGCGGCGCGAGGTCGACGCCGAGTACCTGATCGGCTGCGACGGCCCGCGCAGTACCGTCCGGGAGCAGATCGGCGCGCGGTACGAGGGCGGCCAGGCGCTGCGCCCCAACTTCGGCATGGTGTTCGAGGCACCCGGCCTGTGGGAGCACGTCCGGCACGGCCCGGCCGTGCACTACTGGATCATCAACCCGGAGGCGCCCGCGCTCATGGGCCCGATCGACCGCGACGGCACGTGGTGGATCATCGCCCTGGGCGTGGACCGGGAGTCCGGCGAGCGCGAGACCCGCCGCATCATCGACGCGGCCGCCGGCCGGCCCGTCGAGGCGCGGGTGCTCTCCACCGACCCGTGGACCGCCCGCATGCAGCTCGCGGACCGCATGCGGGTCGGCCGGGTATTCCTGGCCGGCGACGCCGCGCACCTCAACCCGCCCTTCGGCGGCCACGGCCTCAACACCGGCCTCGGCGACGCCGTCGACATCGGCTGGAAGCTCGCCGCGGTCCTCGGCGGCTGGGCCGGCCCGGCGCTGCTGGACAGCTACGAGGCCGAGCGCCGGCCGATCCAGCGGCGGGTCATCGCGGAGGCGACCGCGAACATGGCCGTGCTGTCGACCGAGCTGCTCGCCGCGAACCTCGACGACGCCGACGCGGCCGGCGAGGCGGCCCGGGCCGCGGCGGGCGATCGCATCCAGGCCACCAAGCACGCCGAGTTCCACTCGCTGGAGCTGGTTCTCGACGCGGGGCTCGAGGGCTCGCCGATCGTGGCGCAGGGCGCCGGCACGCGGCTGCCGCACCTGTGGCTGGCGCCGGGCAGGTCGCTGTACGACACCCTCGGCCCCGGCTACACGGTGCTGGTGCTGGGCGAGGCCGACCCCGGGCCCCTCGAGCGGGCCGCGCGCGACCGCGGCGTCCCGCTCACGGTGCTCGACCTGCGCGGGCACGGGGTCCGCGGCCGGTTCGCCGCCGGCCTCGTCCTCGTCCGGCCCGACCAGCACATCGCCTGGCAGGGCGACGAGGCGCCGCCGGCGGACGTCATCGACCTGGTGCGAGGGGCATAGGCCTCAGATCCGGAAGCGGCCCGCCAGCTGCTGCAGCTCGCCGCTGAGGTGGGTCAGCTCGGCCACGGCGGTGTCGGCCTCCGCGAGGTTGGCGGTCGTCTCGTGGGCGGCCCGCGCGACCCCGGAGATGTTGGTGGCGATGTCGGTCGAGGACTGGGCGGTGTCGGCGACGCTGCGGCTCATCTCCTCCGTCGTCGCGCTCTGCTGCTCGACCGCGGCGGCGATGGTGAGCTGGTACTCGTTGATCCGGGTGATGATCGAGGAGATCCGGTTGATCGCCTCGATCGCCTCGGCGGTGTCCGTCTGGATCGCGCTGATCTGCTCGGAGATCTGCCCGGTCGCCCGGGCCGTCTCCTGGGCCAGGTCCTTGACCTCGCTGGCCACGACGGCGAAGCCCTTGCCGGCCGCGCCGGCCCGGGCCGCCTCGATGGTGGCGTTGAGGGCGAGCAGGTTGGTCTGGGTGGCGATCGCGGTGATGGTGGCGATGATGTTGCCGATCTCCGCCGACGACGCGCCGAGCTGCGACACGGTGTTGCTCGTGGCCGCGGCCACCTGTACCGCCTCGGCGGCGACGCTGACCGCCTCGGAGGCGTTGCGGGCGATCTCGCGGATCGAGGCGTCCATCTCGTCGGCGCCGGCCGCGGCGGCCTGGGTGTTGGACGAGACGTCGCCGGCGGACGACGCGACGAGGCCGGCCTGGCGGGCCGCCTCCGACGCGCTGCCGGCCAGCGAGCGGGTGACCCCGGTGAGCCGGTCGGAGCTCTGCCCGAGGGTGCGCGAGCCCGACGTCAGCGACGCGGCCATGGACAGCAGGCCCGTGCGGGCCTCGTTGACCGCGGCGGCCATCCGGCCGAGCTCGTCGCGGCCGCGGACCTCGGCCGGCCGGGTCAGGTCGCCGACGGCGACGGCGCCCAGGGCCGACGACACGCTGTGCAGCTGCCGACGGGTCAGCCGGGCGGCCCAGACGACGAGCACGACGGCGAGGAGGGCGCCGATGGCGTACGACACGATCATCGCGGTGCGGGCGTCGCGGAAGCGCTGGTCGACCTGCGCGGCGCGGATCTGCGCCTCGGACTGCTCCAGCCGCTGGACGTTCTCGACGGCCGCGAGCAGGGCGCTCTCGATCTGCTCCGCCTGCTGTTGCTGCGCCGCCGACGGCGTGGCCGACGCGTCGGCGCTCAGGAAGGCGGCGTCGCGCAGCTGCCGGTACTGGGCGATCGCCTGTTCGAGGGTGCCGGCCGCGGCGAGTCGCTGCGGCGAGTCGCTCGCGGCCGTGCGGTACGCCGCGAGCACGGCGTCGATCTGATTGTCGTTGGCCGTGATCGCGTCCCGGGCCGCCGTGACAGCCTGCTGACTCGGGTTCGGGGTGTACGCGGACAGGATGTAGACCAGCAGCGTCCGGTACATGGCGCCGACGTCGCCGCGCAGCTCGGCGAGCTGGGTGAGGCTGTCCACGTTGTGACTCTTGAGGTTGCGCACGTCGCTGCGCATCCCGATCATCGTGTTCAGCGACACGGTGCCGATGATGATCGCGACCAGCGTCACCACCCCGACGATGAGCGCGTTGCGCGCCGACAGGCTGCGGTCGGACAGCCATCCGGTCAGCCGGTCCCGCGGCACCGTCACCTGGATATCGGTGCTCTGCCCAGTCACGTTCCCACCCCAACCTCGCGCGTACTCCTCCGAGCCGATCGGCCGATCCGGCGTGGATCTGATCAAAATCGGACTTCGCGGCGGCGGGACGCCGGGATCGTGACCTTCTTCTGCTCGTACATCTTCGAGTCCGCGTGGGCGATCAGCGCGTCGGCGCCGAGGCCGCCCGGGCGGGTCCAGGCCACGCCGACGCTCGCCTTCGGATGCAGCGGCAGGCCGCCCACGTCCAGCGCGGCGGCCTCGACGGCGTCCGGCCGTCGCGGTGCAGGTGGCGCAGCCGGATGCGGCGGGCCTCGCCGTGCGGGGTGGCGAGCAGGTCCATCCAGGCGGCGATGGCCCGCTGCCGGTCGTCGGGGTGGACCAGGTCGATGGCGCGGCGGCCGGTCAGCTCCTGCGCGCTCCAGCCGAGCACCCGCTGGACCGCCGGGTCGGCGCCGATGATCACGGCGGCGTGGTCCTTGCGCACGGTGACCAGCCGGGGGCGGATCGCGTCGTGCTCGGCGACGGACTCCTCGTCGCGTCCGGGGACCGCGCGAGCGTCGCGTCCAGTAGCGCGTCCAGCTCCGACGGTTCGATCCTCGCTTCGGCCATGACCCGAGCATCGGCCGGGCCGGCCCGGACTCAAGCCCCGGGGCGGATCAGGCCGCTCTCGTACGCGAAGGCAACCGCCTGGACCCTGTCGCGCAACCCGAGCTTGGTGAGCATCCGCGACACGTAGGTCTTCACCGTCGCCTCGCCGAGGTAGAGCTCCGCGGCGATCTCGGCGTTGGACCGGCCGCGGGCGACCAGCCGCAGCACCTCGGCCTCCCGCTCGGTGAGGTCGGCCAGCCGGGCCGCGGCCCGCGGGTCGGCCAGCGCGGCGGACGCGTAGGACTCGATGACCCGCAGCGTCACCGCCGGGTCGAGCAGCGCCTGGCCGGCCGCGACCGTGCGCACGGCGTGCACGAGCTGCTCCGGCGGGGCGACCTTGAGCAGGAAGCCGCTCACCCCGGCCCGCAGCGCCTGGCGGACCGCCTCGTCCTCGTCGAACGTGGTCAGGATGATCACCCGGGCGGCCGAGGACGCCAGGATCTGCCGGGCCGCGGCGATGCCGTCGGTGCGCGGCATCCGCACGTCGAGCAGGACCACGTCGGGCTCGGTGCGGCGGACCTCGGCGACGGCCCGCTCGCCGTCGTCGGCCTCGCCCACGACCTCGATGTCGGGCTGGTGGTCCAGCAGCATCCGCAGCCCGGCCCGGATCATCGCCTCGTCGTCGACGACCAGGACCCGGATCATGGGGCCACCCTAGCGAGCGGGAAGACCGCCTCGACCGTGTAGCCGCCGGGCCGGGGTCCCGCCGCGAGCGTGCCGGAGCAGGCGGCCACCCGTTCCCGCATGCCGATCAGCCCGAATCCGCCGGGGGACTCTCCCGCCGTACCGGTGCCGGCATCGTTGTCGACCGTCAGGGCCACGCTGCCGGGGTCGCGGCGCACCCGCACCGTCGTCCGGGCGGGCCCGGCGTGGCGCAGGACGTTCGTGAGGGCCTCCTGCAGCACGCGGTACGCCGAGATGTCCTGCGCCCGCGGAATGCCCTCGAGGTCGCCGTCCACGCGCAGCTCGACCGGCAGCCCCGCGGCCCGGACCTCGGCCACCAGGTCCTCCGCCCGGGCCAGCGACGGCGGCGGCGCCGGCTCCCGCGCGGCCGCCTCCCGCAGCAGCCCGACCAGCCCGCGCAGCTCCTGCACCGACTCCCGGCCGAGCCGCTCGATGCCGGTCATCATCTCGGCCTGCGCCGTGCCCACCGGCAGGGTGCTGCGCACGGCCCCGATCTGCAGCACCATCACGCTGATCGAGTGCGCGACGGCGTCGTGCATGTCGCGGGCGATGCGCTGGCGCTCCTGCGCGACGGCGGCGTGCTCGCGGGCCTCCCGCTCGGCGTCCAGCGCGGTGTTGAGCCGGGCGAGCAGCTCGGCGCGGTCGCGCAGGTGCCGGGCCAGCCGTCCGACGCCCCACGCGCCCCAGGCCATCAGCCCGAAGAACAGGTTCTCCCAGGCCTGGCTGCCCAGCCCGGCCACGGTCGAGCCGGACGCCCGCCCGGCCACCCAGGTGCCGAGGCTGGCCAGCAGCTGCACGGCCAGCGGGGCGAGCAGGGACGTGCGGGCCCGAACGATCCGGTAGCCGGCCCAGCCGGGCGCGGCGAAGAACCCGAGCACCGCCGCGCCGGTCGGCCCGTGCAGCCCGCCGAGGACCGCGATCGGGAACGCGAGCCCCACCACCGCCGCGCCGGCGACCGGCCGCCAGGCGGCGAGCAGCATCCCGCCGGCCACGGCGGCCAGCGCCGCGGCGGGTGCGGCCGGTGCGGCGGAGAACTGCGCGTCGAGCAGGATCTCGGCGGCGCCGACCACGGCCAGGGTGGCCGCGGCACTGGCAGGGACGATGAGCGCGGCGCGGGGCATGGCGGCGATCGTAGAACGCCCCGGTAGCCGCCCGGGTCGCCCACGCGACGGACAGCGTGACCGGTCCGCGTCCGCCGCGCGGCGGACGGGAGTCGAGACGCGCGCGGGCAGTGCCGCGACCCTGTCCGGCCATAGCGTTCCTGGCATGACGAACACCAACTCCCCCGCCAAGCGGGTCATGTATATCGCCGCCGGCGTCGCCCTCGTCGCGGGCGCCGTGTCCTTCTTCGCCGGCCTCGCCACCTCGCCGCCGCAGGCGGACGACAGCAAGGCCACCTACCTTCGCTCGCTCGCCGAGGACCCGTTCACCACCCAGCTTTCCGCCCTGCTGCTGCACTACGGCAACCTGCTCATGGGTGCCGGCCTGTTGGCGGTGCCGCTGCTGGTCCGCGGCCGGCGGGGCGCGGTGCTGACCGCGGTCGGCGCGCTGCTGGGCGCGCTCGGGCTGATCGAGATGTCCGGCGCGCTGCTGTCCGACTGGTTCCACATGGAGCTGGGCCGTAACCTGCCGGTCGACCAGGCCGTGGCGATCTCCGACAAGGTGCTCGCCCACCCGGCGCAGCAGCTGGCGTTCACCCCGGGGCCGCTGGTCTCGCTCGCGCTGGTGCTCACCTTCGTCGGGCTGGCCCGGGCCGGGGTGGTCGGCTGGTGGACGGTGCCGGCCGTGGTGCTGGGGTACGTGGGGCTGCTCTTCATGCCGTACGACACCCCGATCCTGCCGGCCGTGGGCACCCTGCCGATGCTGGCCGCCGTCGCCTTCGCTGGGCGCCGGGTGCTCGGCCGGGCCTCGGTGCCGGCGCCCGACTACGCGGCGACCACCTTGGCGTCGTAGTCCTCGCGGGACTGCAGGATGTCGCCGATGTTGGACTCCGCCCAGCCCTTGAGCGCGGCCAGGATCGGCACGAGGGTGTGGCCCAGCGGGGTGAGCTCGTAGTCGACCCGCACCGGCACCGACGGGGTGACGGTGCGGGTCACGAGCCCGTCCCGCTCCAGCGTGCGCAGCGTCTGGGTGAGCATCTTCTGGCTCGCCCCGGCGATGCGGGTGCGCAGCTCGCCGTGGCGCCTGGGACCGTCGGCGAGCGCGTTGACCACCAGCCCGGCCCACTTGTCGCCGATGGTCGCGAACACCTGCCGGGTCGGGCAGGCGGCCATGAAGGCGTCGTAGAGGATGCGCTCCTCGCCCCGGCGCTGGTCGGCGGTCTTCGTCACGGGAGCCCCTCGGGTGCTATAGGCACTAAAAGGTACCTACTTTCCGACAGTACCCGACCCCGGCAGGCTTGGCGACGTCCGATCGCCTCGCCGGGCGACGAGCCCTTCGTCGCCGGCCTGGGCGCCAAGGAGGTCCTCCCCCGCGGCGCCCAGGCCGGCGGGGGCCTTCGACGCCGCCCTGGACGCCGCCTCCTACGGCGTGCTGCCCGCGGTCCGCGACGGCGGCGCCTACGTCGCCGTGACCGAGCCGAGCACCCCGGCCGCCGAGCGGGGGATCGCCGTGGGCCGGGTGGCCGTCGAGCCGTCCGCGGCCGGGCTGGCGGCGCTGCTGGCCGAGCTGGCCGCGGGACGCCTGGTGACCCGCATCGCGGCCCGCCTCCCCCTCGCCGAGGCGGCCGAGGCGCACCGCCGGCAGGACCGCGGCGGCCTGCGGGGGAAGCTGGTGCTCATTCCCTGACCGCTTCCCGACATTTCATCACTACCGGGGTATTCCCGATGAACCCTTACTTGATTTACAACGTTTTGCACGTCGAAGGTGAACTCCAGGCGGCCTGGCACTAATGTGAAACCCTGTCCGCCAGGGGCGGGCAGTGAGCGCATCCGGGCTCAGGGGGGTTACGTTGGCACTGGTGGCATCGCGCCCCGAATACGTCCACCTGAACGGCCGGAAACTCGCCGTCGAGATCGCCGGGGACAGCGACGGCTTCCCGATCATATTGATGCACGGCACTCCGGGCAGCCGCTGCGGGCCGAAGCCCCGGCCGATCGTGCTGTACCGAATGGGCGTGCAGCTGATCACCTACGACCGGCCCGGCTACGGCGACTCGGACCGGCACGAGGGCCGCTCGGTGGCCGACGCCGCCGTCGACGTGCACGCGATCGCCCGGCACCTGCGGCTGGAGCGGCTGGCCGTGGTCGGCCGCTCCGGCGGGGGCCCGCACGCGCTGGCCTGCGGGGCGTCGGACCTGCTCCGGGATCTGGTCACCCGGATCGCGGTACTGGTCACGCTCGCGCCGCCGGACGCGCCCGACCTCGACTGGCACGGCGGCATGAACGTGCAGAACCGCCGGGCGCACTCGGCCAGCGAGCAGATGCTCATCGCCCTGCTCACCGCCCGGGCCGAGCGGGCCCGGACCAACCCGCAGAGCATCCTCGACCAGCTGGAGCCGGAGCTCACCGGCACGGACCACACGGTCGTGCGCGACATCGTGCTGGGCAACCTGCTGCGGGAGAGCTACGCCGAGGCGGTGCGGACCAGCCCGCACGGCTGGATCGACGACGGCCTGGCCTTCCACAAGGACTGGGGCTTCGACCCGGCCTCGATCAAGGTGCCGGTGAAGATCTGGCACGGCGACCAGGACGGCTTCTCCCCCACGTCCCACTCGCGCTGGCTGGCCACGAGAATCCCCACCGCCGAGGCGCACATCGAGAAGGGCGTCGGCCATTTCACCGCGGTCGAGGTGCTGCCCGACATCCTGAGCTGGCTGACCGACCCGGTGCCGGTGCCGTGATCGGCACGCCCTGACCAGCGTCAATGCGAGGTAAGGTGACATGACGGCACGTAGTGCTTATGCTACTACGACGAAAGGCGCCGCCATCCAACCCGCAAACATCGAGTTCGGTGCGCGCCGCCTCCGGGGGGAGAGGACCGCATGACGAACGCCGCCCACACTTTCGCCGCCCTCGCCGAGATCGGCAACACCCCGATCGATCAGCTGACCCCTGCCCAGACCCGCCCGATCGCCGAGTCGCTGCTGGCCAAGCGCCGCCGGCGGCTGGACGTGAGCAAGTTCAACTCTGCCGGCGCCTAGCCACACCCAGATCCCGCCCCGCCGCGTGTCCGCGCCGGCCGCCGCCATCACCGAGTTCGTGCTCAAGGTGCACAGCCGGTGCGACCTGCGCTGCGACCACTGCTACGTCTACGTCCACCGGGACCAGACCTGGAAGGACCGGCCGCGGGCGATCAGCCCCGGCATCGCCCGCCTCGCCGCCCAGCGCATCGCCGAGCACGCCCGCGACCACGGCCTGCACCGGGTCCGCGTCATCCTGCACGGCGGCGAGCCGCTGCTGCTCGGCGCCGAGCGGCTGCGCGCGCTGCTGACCGACCTGCGCGCCACCGTGCGGCCGGCCGCCGAGATCGACCTCGTCCTGCAGTCCAACGGGATCCTGCTCGACGAGGAGCTGTGCCGGCTCTTCGTCGAGCACGGCGTCCGGGTCGGCATCTCGCTGGACGGCGACGCCGCCGCCAACGACCGGCACCGCCGGTTCCGCAACGGCGCCAGCAGCCACGCCGAGGTGCTGCGCGCGCTGGAGCTGCTGCGCCGGCCGGAGTTCCGGCCGGCCTACGGCGGGCTGCTGTGCACCATCGACCTGGCCAACGACCCGATCGCGGTCTACGAGGCGCTGCTGGCGCAGCGGCCGCCGCGCATCGACCTGCTGCTGCCCCACGCGACCTGGGACGACCCGCCGCCCCGGCCCGGCGGCGCGGCCGCGCCGTACGCGGCGTGGCTGCTGACCGTCTACCGGCGCTGGGTCGCCGACGGCCGGCCGGTGCCGATCCGGCTCTTCGACTCGCTGCGCTCGGCGGCCGTTGGCGGCCCCAGCCAGACCGAGGCGGTCGGGCTCGACGCGATCGGCCTGGCCACCATCGAGACCGACGGCGCCTGGGAGCAGGCCGACTCGCTCAAGACCGCCTTCCACGGCGCCGCGGCCACCGGCTTCCACGTGCGCACCCACTCCCTCGACGAGGTGGCCGCCCACCCGGATGTGGCCGCCCAGCGGCAGGGCGCGGCCGCGCTGAGCGCGACCTGCCGCGACTGCGAGGTGCTCGCCCAGTGCGGCGGCGGGCTGCGGGCGCACCGCTACCGCACCGGCGGCGGGTTCGACAATCCGTCCGTCTACTGCGCCGACCTGAAGGAGCTGATCCTGTCGATGCGCCGCGAACCGGGCACCGGCCGGCCCGAACCGATCGTGGCCCCCGAACCGGCGCTCGACGCGCTCCTCGACGACCTCGCCACCGGCGCCGGCTCGGCCGAGGCGGTGCGCACCCTGCTCGGCGCGCGCGCCGCGGCCGACCGCGCGCTGCTGGCCAGTGTCCTGGCCGAGGCCGACCTGCCCGAGCCGGCCGCCCGCGCCTGGGCGCTGCTGCGGCGGATCGACGCGACCGCGCCCGAGGCGGCCGTGCCGGTGTGGCGCCACCCCTGGCTGCGGGTGTGGGCGCTGCGCCACCTCGACGGCGATTCCGGGCACGACAACGACCTCGGTTACCTCTCGCAGCTCGCCGCCGCGGCCGCGGTGCGGGCCGGCGCCGCGGCCGAGCTGGCGCTGCCCGTCCGCGACGGCCGGGTCCACCTGCCCGGCCTCGGCATCGCGGTCCTCGCCACCACGGCGGAACTGGCCACCCTGACCGTCGAGGCGGGCCGCTGCACCGTCCGGGCGCCCGGCGCGGACCCGGTCGAGGTGCGCGACGGCGCCGGCCCGGGCTGGCGGCCGGTCCTGCGGGCCGGCCCCGAGGAGTGGCCGGTGCTGCTCGACG
The DNA here is from genome assembly GCF_039532525.1 of Dactylosporangium salmoneum. Lineage (NCBI taxonomy): Bacteria > Bacillati > Actinomycetota > Actinomycetes > Micromonosporales > Micromonosporaceae > Dactylosporangium > Dactylosporangium salmoneum. The sequence continues at coordinate 59,001 of NZ_BAAARV010000056.1, read as the reverse complement.
ACCTCGACGAGCAGCGCGACTGCCACGAGTGGCCCACCGCCGGGCGGCTCGTCCCCTCCGCCGCGCTGGCCTGGGACGCCCGGCTGCGCGACGCGTGGGCGGTGCTGGGGCGGGAGGCGCCGCAGTACCGCCCGGCCCTGCGCTGGGGCGTGCGCACCGTCGCCCCGCTGGCCCCCGACCCCGGCGGCGCCCGGCGCAGCGCCACCCACCGCGACGCCTTCGCCGCCGTCGGGGTGGCCGCGACCGACGCCCCGGCGACCGCGATCCTGCTCGTCCACGAGCTGCAGCACGTCAAGCTGGGCGCGCTGCTGGACCTGTGCGACCTCGCCGATCCCGAGCACCTCGGCACGGTGCCCGTCGGCTGGCGGCCCGACCCGCGGCCGGTCGAGGCGGCCCTGCAGGGCATCTACGCGCACCTCGCCGTGGCCGACCTGTGGCGCCGCCGGCCCGGTGCGGCGGCCCGGGCGAGCTTCGAGGAGTACCGGCGCTGGGTTTTGCAGGCCATCGAGGCGGTGACCGCGACCGGGGCGCTGACCGTCGAGGGGCGGCGGTTCGTCGCCGGCATGCTGGCGGCGGCGGACGGCTGGGCCGCGGAAGGGCCGTGAAGATCACCCGGACGGTCAATGTATTCCAGGTCCGGATCGTGTTGGTCTGGACGGTACCGTCTCGTCCGCGACGAACAGGAGCGTCAGTGCCGCAGCCCGAGCCGAAGCCGGACGAAGATCCGGAGTCGGGTTCGGCCGAGGACCCCAGTGCCCCGCTGTTCTTCCTCAGCTACGCGCGGATGCGGCCGCTGAACCGGCCGGTCGAGTCGCTTCCCGACCCCAACCGCACCGTCCGGATGCTGTTCGGCCGGCTCTCGATGCACCTGAACAACCTGGTGTACCGCGAGACCGGCACCGACCCCGGCTTCATGGACGTCACCATGGCCGGCGGCGAGCGGTGGAGCCCGGTGCTCATGGAGGCGGTCGGCACCTGCCAGGTGTTCGTGGCCCTGCTGTCGCCGACCTACCTGCAGCGGCCCTGGTGCGCGCGCGAGTGGAACGCCTTCGCCGCCCGCACGGTGCGACCCCGCCCGGGCAACGCCCACACGACCTCGATCGTGCCCGTGCTGTGGACCTCGACGCGCTCCTACCGGGTGCCGGAGTCCATCCAGGCCATCCAGCTGTTCGTGCCCGAACGGCTGCACCGGCCGCGGCTGACCCAGCGCTACCTGGAGGACGGGCTGTACGGGCTGCTGCTGGGCGCCAACCAGGACGAGATCGAGCTGGTCATCTTCCGGCTGGCCCAGCGCATCGCCGAGCTGCACTTCGCCAACCACGTCGAGCCGGGCATCGTGACCGACCCCGAGACGCTGCCGAACACGATCAAGTAGGGACAGGAGGGACCGTGCCGACCGACGAGGGGATGTACTTCTTCCTCAGCTACGCCCACCCGTCCCCGCTGCGCGGCTTCGAGATGCAGCCCGACGCCGAGGTGCTGAAGTTCTTCACCGACCTCTCCCGCCGGCTGCGGGCGGTGGCCGCCCTGCGCGAGGGGCAGCGGGTCGGGTTCCTCGACGCCGAGCTCGACCCGGGCGCCGACTGGGACCGGGCCCGCGGGCGGGCGCTGAGCGTCGCGCAGGTGTTCGTGCCGCTGTACTCGCCGACGTACTTCAACAGCCCCGGCACCCTGAGCGAGCTGCGCTGGTTCCGCGACCGGCTCGCGGTCCTGCCGCCCGAGGAGGCCCGGCCGCACGTCCTGCCCGTGCTGTGGGATCCGCTGCCGCCGCGGCCGGACAGCCCGCCGCGCACCGAGGACGCCCTCGCCATCGCGCCCGACTCGGCCGCCTACCGCGAGGACGGCATGCGCGTGCTGTCGGTCTTCCCGATGTACGAGAAGGAGTACGACGACGTCCTCGGCCGCATCGCGGCGGCGATCAACCGCGTCGCGCACGGCCACCGGCTGCCCCCGTCGCCGGCCCCGCCGCCCACGCCGGAGCCGATCCCGCCCGACGTCGCCCAGTTCGTGGTCGTGGTGGCCGCGCCGACCCGCGACGCGCCGCCGCCCGGGCGGGAGGAGGCCGGGTACGGGCGGGACGCCGCGCACTGGCAGCCCTTCGGCGCCGAAGGCCCGCTGCCCGCCGCGGACTACGCCGCCAGCATCGCGGAGCAGCTGCGCCTGGCCACCTACGTGACCGACCTCGACGGGGTGAACGACCTGCTCGACACCCGCCCGGCGATCGTGCTGATCGATCCGTGGATCCTCGCCGCCGGCCAGGGTGAGCGGGCGCTGGGCGGCGCGCTGCGGCGGCTGCCCGGCTGGGCGATCCCGGTCATCATCACCGACGAACTCGGCAGGAACGACGCGCGGGCCGTCGCCCTGGCCGAGCGCGTCGAGGCTATGCTTCAGGCAATGGATCGGCCCCGGCCGAAGCGGCTGCACGGCCTGCAGGAGTTCCGGTCGGGCGTGCGGGACTTGATCAGCGAGGCCCGCCGACGCTACTTCAAGGACGCCCCCGGCATTCCCTCCGGCCGGACCCCGTCGCCCCGGCTGCGCCTGATGGCCGAGGACCGGCCGCCGGAACCGACCTTCTGAGCCCCGCCCGATGCTCCTGAGCACCGCCCGTTCGTCAGGACCGAGCAGATGAGAGCGCGCCGATGACCGAAGACCGCAACGGCCAGGTGATCACGTTCTACTCGTTCAAGGGTGGGACCGGCCGGACCATGGCGCTGGCCAACGTCGCCTGGATCCTCGCCGAGCAGGGCAAGCACGTGCTGGTCGCCGACTGGGACCTGGAGTCGCCGGGCCTGCACCGGTTCTTCAGCCCGTTCATCGGCGCCGCCGAGGTACAGCAGCAGCGCGGGGTCATCAACATGATCCGCGAGTTCGAGAACGCGGCCATCAACCCGCCCGGCACGCCCCGCGAGCCCGGCTGGGAGGCGCACTACGCCAGCACGCAGCGCTTCGCGTTCCCGATCACCTACCCGTTCGCCGCCGGCGGAAGCATCAGCTTCCTCACCGCCGGCATGCAGAACCACGACTACAAGGCGGGCGTGACCGGCCTGGACTGGGACACGTTCTACAACCGGCTCGGCGGCCAGGAGTTCCTCGACGCGCTGCGGGCCGACATGAAGCGCCGCTACGACTACACGTTCATCGACAGCCGCACGGGCCTGAGTGACGTCGCCGACATCTGCACCATCCACCTGCCGGACGTCCTTGTCGACTGCTTCACCCTCAGCGAGCAGGGCATCGACGGCGCCGCCGACGTCGCCCGCAGCGTCGGGCAGAAGTACAAGCAGCGCGGCATCCGGGTGCTGCCGGTGCCGATGCGGGTCGACCCGGCCGAGAAGGACAAGGCCGACGCCGGGCGCCAGCACGCGATGTCCAAGATGGAGGGACTGCCGGCCGGGCTCAACCCGGCCGAGCGGAGCCGGTACTGGCTGGACGTCGAGGTGCCCTACCTCGCCTACTACGCCTACGAGGAGACGCTGGCCACCTTCGGCGACGAGCAGGGCGCCAAGAACTCGCTGCTGACGGCGTACGAGAAGATCGCCGCCGCGGTCACCGAGGGCGAGGTGACCGAGATGCCGCGCATCGACCCGGGGGTGCGCAGCATGTGGCGCGACCGGTTCCTGCGCAAGCGCGTCCCGCTCACCACCGAGGTGGTGGTCTACTACGCCCCGAAGGACCATCTCTGGTACGAGTGGGTCGAGCGGCTCTTCGGCGCGATCAGCGTCACCGTCGTGGACGGCACGCGGATCGACAGGACGGCGCAGACCGGCCGACCGCTGGCCATCGTCTCGGCCTCCTACCTCGCGGCCGGCCTGCCCCGGCCGATGGGGTCGCTCGCGGTCTTCGTCGACGACTCGACGCCGCAGCCCGAGTTCCGCTCCGCCGTCTACCTCAAGGGCATGGGGCCGGCCGAGGCGGCCCGGCGGGTCATCGCCATGATCGGCGGGCCGGCCGACATCGACACGGCGCCGGGCGCCCGCTACCCCGGCGAGGCCCCGGCCATCCAGCAGGCGCCGATCCGCAACCACCTCTTCACCGGCCGCGACGAGACCCTGCGCGCGGTGCGCTCGGCGCTGACCGGCCCCAGCTCCGGCCCGCCGGCGCTGGTGGCGCTGCACGGCTCCCCCGGCATCGGCAAGACCCAGGTGGCGCTGGAGTACGTGCACCGCTTCGGCGCCGCCTACGACCTCATCTGGTGGATCGGCGCCGAGCCGCGGATCCTCATCGACACCGCCGTCACCGACCTCGGCGACCTGCTGGAGCTGCCCCGCCCCGCCAACGTGACCCTGGGCACCCGGGCCGTCCGCGAGGCCCTGCGCCGCGGCGTGCCCTATGGCCGCTGGCTGCTCGTGTTCGACAACGTCGGGCAGTACGGCGACATCGAGCGATTCCTGCCGGGCGGCCACGGCCACGTCCTGGTGACCACCCGCGACAAGAACCTGACCGACGCGGCCACGGCCATCGAGGTCGACACGTTCGCCCGGATCGAGAGCGTCCAGCACCTGCGCCAGCGGGTGCCCGACATCTCGGCCCCGGACGCCAACGACCTCGCCAACGCCCTCGGCGACCTCCCGATCGCGATCGCCACCGGCGGCGCGGCGCTGGCCGAGCGCGGGACGCCGGTGGCGGAGTACCTCGAACAGCTCGCCGCCGGCGAGACCGAGATCCCCGTCCAGGCCGTGTACGACCTGTCGCTGGACGAGCTGCAGCAGAACGATCCGGTCGCCTACCGGCTGATGGAGGTCCTGTCGGTCCTCGCCCCGGACATCTCGCTCGACCTCATCCACCACAACGCGATGGTCGACCTGCTCCGCGCGAGCGACCCCTCCCGGCGCCGCCCCAGCGCGACCCGGACCGTGCAGAAGCTCAGCCGCCTGGCCCTGCTCAAGCTCGACCACGCCACCGGGCGCATCCAGGTCCACCGCATGCTCCAGGCCGCGATGCGCCAGCGCATGGGGGCCGAGCACCGGGAGGCGGCCCAGCGGGCGGTGCTCGCGGTGCTCACCGCGGCCAAGCCCGAGAAGGACGTCGACGACCGCGACGCCTGGGACGGCTACCGCGCGCTGTGGCCGCACCTGGAGATCGGGTACGAGCAGGCCGAGGTCGCCGCCGGGACCCGGTCGCTGTTCCTCATGGCCGTCGCCTCCGACCAGCCGGCCGTGCTCGAGCTGCTGGTCGACCGCATCCGCTACGTGTGGGTGCGCGGCCCGGCCGACCAGTGCGACCGCCTCGCCACCCGGATCGAGAACGCGTGGCGGCAGCGCCTGGCGACGGTCAAGGACCCGGTGCTGCGCGACACCCTGCGCGTGTCGCTGCTGCGGGCCCAGTTCAACCACGCCAACGCGCTGCGCCAACTGGGCCGCTTCCAGGAGGCGTTCGACCTGGACACCGCCACCCACGCCGAGCAGAGCGAGCTGCTCGGGGAGACGCACCTCGACACCCTCATGACGGCCGGCGGCCTCGGCGGCGACCTGCGCGCGCTCGGCCGCTACGACGAGGCCCTCAAGCGCGACCGGGCCACCCACGCGACGCTGTCGATGGAGTACGGCGACACCTACCGCCGCACCCTGGCCGCGCTGAACAACCTCGCCACGTCGCTGCGCCTGGCCGGCTACTACGCCGAGGCCCGCGCGCAGGACGAGTTCGCGCTGCAGCGGCGGGAGGCGATCCTGGGCCGGCGCGCCTACTACACCCTGTGGTCGCAGGCCCAGCTCGGCCGCGACCTGCGCGAGCTGGGCGACTACGAGCGCTCGATCGCCATGCTCACCGACGCCTTCAACGGCTACAGCGAGGACCCCGGCCCGGACGCCGCCCCGACCCTCTCGACGCACGCCCACCTCGCCGTGTCGCTGCGCAGTCAGGGCAAGGCCGAGCTGGCCCAGACGAAGCTCGACGACTGCTACACGGCGCTGCTGCAGTACGGCGCCGACTACCCCGACACGCTCGCCTGCCAGCTGAGCCGCGCCACGAACCTGCTCTCCGTGGGCCGGCTGACCGAGGCGAAGAACGAGACGATCCGGGTCCTCGACGCTTACCGCCGCAACCTGACCGCGGCGCATCCCCACACCCTCGTGTGCGAGAACAACCTCTCCGCCATCGAGCGGGCCCTCGGCAACGTCCCGGCGGCCCTGGCGATGGCCGAGCGGGCCGTCGAGGGGCTCGCCCTGGCGCTGCGCCCGGACCACCCGGTCCTGCTCGCCGCGCAGGCCAACCAGGCCGTGTACCTCTTCGAGGCGGAGCGCGCCGACGAGGCCCGGCCGCTGGCCGACGAGGTGGCCGCGACGCTCCTCGGGGTGCTCGGGGACAAGCACCCCGACGCGCTGCGGGCGCTGGCCAACGCCCGGCTCATGCGCAGCGAGCGGGGCACCGCCGACCCCGAGGTGCTCGCCGACCTGACCGTCGCGCTGGGCCCGGAGCACCCGGCCGTCCGGGCGTTGCAGGAGGGCCGGCTGCTGCACCGCGTGCTGGACCCGGGCCCGTTCTAGGCGGTCCTAACGGCTGCCCGGGGGCGCCCCGCCCCCGGTCGGCGCGGTGCGGGTGTCGACCGGGACGGTCAGCGCGACGGTGTAGCCGGCGTCCGCCGAGCCGGTGACCGTGCCCAGCTGGTGGGCGGCCGAGTCGTCGCCGAAGACGTTGTCCCGGGCCAGGGAGACCTGGGCCAGGTTCGTCACGGAGGCCTCGTAGCCCGAGGTCGCGTAGACCGTGTCGCACGCGGCCTTCGGCAGGGCGACCTGGGACGTCGCGATGGCGTTGGTGGCCGCCGTGATGGCCGTCTGGTCGCGGTACACCTCGAAATGGATGTGCGGCCAGCGCCCCGAGTAGCAGGCGGGGAAGATGCTGGTGAACCGGACCGTGCCGGCCGCGTCGGCGATCTGCACGCCGCGCAGGTAGTTCTGGTCGGTGATCGGCTGCGAGTAGAGGGAGTAGCGGCCGGCCCGGTCGCAGTGCCACACGTAGACGGCCGTGCCGGCGAACGGGGTGCCGCCGCCGGCCAGGTCCACGATGGTCAGTTCGATGGTGAGCGCGACGCCCTCCGCCGTCTGCGTGGCGCCGCCGAAGCTGGAGCGGATGTCGGCGCGCACGATGCCGCTCTGGGTGAGCACGTTCGGGCCGTTGGATCCGTCGCCGGGATAGGGCCCGGCGGTCTCGTCCGGGATCTCGACGGTCTCCGCCGTGGTACTGCCCTGTGCGGCGCTGCTTGGTGCCGCGCTGCTTGGTGCCGCGCCGCTCTGTGCCGTGCCATCGCCGGTGCTCGTGCCGCAGGCGGCCAGCCCGGCGAGCGCGGCCCCGCCCAGCCCGACGGCGCGCAGCAGGTGCCGCCGCCCGAACAGCGTGCCGAGGTCGAACGCCAGGCCCTGGTCCTCGATGTGCTCGTCCGGCCGGGCCAGCGGCCGGCCCTCGTAGGTCGTCATGGGCCCAGACTGCGTGGCCTCTCTGTGCGCCCGCTGTGCCCGGCCTGGGAACGCGCCTACGGCACAATCGGGGGCGTGCGTGCCCTCACTGCCCTGCTGGCCGCCGCGCTGCTGGCCGGCTGCGGCGCCGACCCCGATCCGCGCACCATCCGGATCCTGCCGCTCGGCGACTCGATCACCGACGGGTTCAGCGTGCCGGGGGCGTACCGCACCGAGCTGTACCGCCGCCTCACCGCCGACGGCATGCGCGTCGACTTCGTCGGCTCCCGCCGCGGCGGCCCGCGGGACCTGCCCGACCGCGACCACGAGGGCCACCCCGGCCTGCGCATCGACGAGATCGACGCCGACGTCACGAAGTGGGTCAACGCCACCGACCCGCGGATCGTGCTGATCCACCTCGGCACCAACGACGTGGTACAGGATGCGCGGCTGACCGAGGCACCGCAGCGGCTGGGCCGGCTGATCGACCACATCGCCGCCACCGCGCCGGGCGCCGACATCTACGTGGCCTCGCTCGTCCCGCTGGCCGACCCGGTGTGGCAGGCCCGGGCCGACGCCTTCAACGCCGCCCTGCCGGACCTGGTGGCGGCGAAGGGCCCGCGGGTCCACCTCGTCGACATGCGCGCCGCCCTGACCGTGGCCGACCTGGACGACGGCGTGCACCCGAGCGCCGCCGGCTACGCGAAGATGGCCGCGGCCTGGGCGGCAGCCCTCCGCCCGGACGCTACGCGCTCAGGCCGGTAGGCGGTCCCGGAGCTCGGCGAGCTCGTCCAGCACCGGCCCCGGCCAGTCCGGGTCGGTGTCGCGGTACTCCCGCGTCCGGAACACGGTCATACCCACCGCGGCGGCCCCGGCCAACTCGCCGTCGGCGCCGTCGCCGACGAACACGCAGTCGGCCGGTTCGGCGCCCAGCCGCTCGGCCGCGGCCAGGTAGATCGCCGGGTCGGGCTTGGCCAGCCCCGCCTCGCACGAGAAGACGGCGGCGTCGAAGCGCGCGGCGAGGGGCCCCTCCCGCCACGCCTGCGCGCTGTCCGAGGTGGCGTTGCTGACGAGGCCGAGGCGGTACCCCTCGGCGCGCAGCGTGTCGAGCACCTCGAGCGTCCCGGACGAGACCGCCTCGGCCACGCGCCGCGCGAGCGCCCGCCGATGCTCCGCGGCCAGCGCCACCTGCTCGTCGCTCGGTGTCGCGCCCAGCCGCCCGGCGAGGATCCGCACGGTCTCCTCCACGTCCCAGCGCAGGAGCCGCTCGGGCCAGCTGTCGTGGTACGCGGCCACGAACGCCCCCGGTGTCACCCCGACCATGACCGCCATCTCCTCCACCACCCGGTCCCGCGCCTCATCGGCCCCGTGCACGAGGGTGTTGAACAGGTCGAAGACCACCGTCCGAACCATGATCGGCATGCTATCGCTCGCAACGGCCGACCCTGATCCGGTGAGACCGTCACCTCCAGCAGCCGCTGCGCCCCAATCAAGCGGAGGTTGAGCCGGTTCAGGTCGGGCGGGGTTGCTCAACGGAGGGTTAAGAGACCTTGACAGGCCGTTCGCGCAGAATCTACGTTGCTCTATCAATTAGGAAAGTTTCCTAATTGATATAACGCTCCTCACCCCACCAGCACGGCTGCTCGTGCGTGCCTCGCGCACGCTGACCCCCACGTCAAGGCAGGTGCAATGATCAGGAAGCGCTCACTCGTCCTGGCCGCCACGGTCGCGGCCACGGTGGCCGCCGCCACCGTGGCCGCGATCGGCTCGGCCAACGCCGCCACCGGCGGCACCCCGCTACCCGCCCACGTCTTCGCCCCGTACTTCGAGGCGTGGACCGGCGACAGCCCGGCGACGCTGTCGCAACAGTCCGGCGCCAAGTACCTCACCATGGCGTTCCTGCAGGCCGCAACGAAGGGCTCCTGCACGGCGTACTGGAACGGCGACACCGGAAGCCCGATCTCCTCGGCCACCTTCGGCGCCGACTTCGACAAGATCCGGGCCGCCGGAGGCGACGTCATCCCCTCCTTCGGCGGCTACACCGCCGACAACACCGGCACCGAGATCGCCGACAGCTGCACGACCGTGGCGAGCATCGCCGCGGTCTTCGAGAACGTCGTCACGACGTACAACGTGACCCGCATCGACCTGGACATCGAGGACAACTCGCTGACCAACAGCGCCGGCATCGACCGGCGTAACAAGGCGATCAAGCAGGTCGAGGACTGGGCCGCCGCCAACGGACGCACCGTCCAGTTCTCCTACACGCTGCCCACCACGACGCAGGGCCTGGCCAGCAGCGGCCTCGCCGTCCTGCGCAACGCGGCGACCAACAACGCCCGGATCGACCTGGTCAACATCATGACCTTCGACTACTACGACGGCGCGTCCCACCAGATGGCCACCGACACGCAGACCGCCGCCACCGGCCTGCACGACCAGCTCAAGCAGCTCTACCCGGCCAAGACCGAGGCGGAGCTGTGGGGCATGATCGGCGTCACCGAGATGATCGGCATCGACGACTACGGCGCCGCGGAGACCTTCACCACCGCCGACGCGCCCACCGTCGAGGCGTGGGCGGCCGCCAAGGGCCTCGGCCAGCTGTCGTTCTGGGCGCTGCAGCGCGACAACGGGGGCTGCCCGGGTACCGCCGGCAGTGACAGCTGCTCGGGCGTGAGCCAGTCCACGTGGCAGTTCAGCCACGCCTTCGCGCCGTTCACCTCCGGTTCGGGGCAGTCGACGCCGCCGTCGTCGCCGTCCTCGTCCCCGTCCACCTCCTCGTCGCCCTCGACGCCGCCGGGCACCTGCTCGGCCGCGGCGTGGAACGCGGGCACGGCGTACGCCGGCGGCGCGGTCGTGTCGTACAACGGCCACACCTGGAAGGCGAAGTGGTGGACCCAGGGCGAGACCCCGGGCAGCGCTGACGTCTGGACCGACCAGGGCACCTGCGGTGCCGGCACCACCACGCCGCCGACGGGCAACTGCCCGGCCGCCTGGAGCGCGGGCACCGCGTACAGCGGCGGGGCGACCGTCTCCTACAACGGCCACAAGTGGACCGCCAAGTGGTGGACCCAGGGCGACGTGCCCGGCAACAACAGCCAGAACGTCTGGACGGACAACGGCACCTGCTGAGACCCCCGGCCGGTGGGCGGTAGTCCGTCCACCGGCCGGTGTACACCCCACCGGTACATGTAAGGAGAGCATCGACAGTGAGCATCCGTAAACGGGTGTTGGTCGCGGCGCTCGCCGCCGCGACGGTCCCGCTCGCGGCGGGCATCGCCCTCGCCACGACCTCGGCCGCCACCCCAGCCGCCGCCAGCAGTGGTGGTGCCACCTTCGCCTACTTCGAGCAATGGGGCATCTACGGCAACGCCTTCTACCCCAAGAACCTCGACACCAACGGTACGGCGGGCAAGCTCGACTACCTGGTGTACGCCTTCGAGAACATCGACCCGACGAACCTCACCTGCTTCGAGGCGACCAAGGCGTCGGACTCCACCAACGAGAGCAACCCCAACGCCGGCGACGGCGCTGGTGACGCCTTCGCCGACTACCAGAAGAGCTTCGGCTCGGACATCAGCGTCGACGGCGTGGCCGACACCTGGAACCAGCCGATCGTGGGCAACTTCAACCAGCTCAAGAAGCTCAAGGCGAAGTACCCGAAGCTGAAGATCCTGGTGTCGATCGGCGGCTGGACCTACTCGAAGTACTTCTCCGACGTCGCCGCCACCGACGCCTCGCGCAAGAAGCTCGTCAGCTCCTGCGTCGACATGTTCATCAAGGGCAACCTGCCCGTGCAGGGCGGCTACGGCGGTGCCGGCACGGCGGCCGGGATCTTCGACGGCATCGACGTCGACTGGGAGTACCCGGGCGGCGGCGGGCACACCGGCAACCACGCCAGTGCCAACGACAAGCAGAACTTCACCCTGCTGCTGGCCGAGCTGCGCAGCCAGCTCGACGCGTACGGCGCGGCCAACGGCGGCAAGAAGATGTACCTGACCGCGGCGATGCCGGCCGGCCAGGACAAGATCAAGTACGTCGAGACGGACAAGATCGGCCAGTACCTCGACTACGCCAACGTCATGACGTACGACATGCACGGCGCTTGGGACGCCACCGGGCCGACGAACCACCAGAGCCCGATCTACGAGTCGCCGAGCGACCCGATGAACCCGGTGCCGCCGGGCACCGAGAAGTACACCGTGGACAACGCCGTCAAGGCGTGGACGACCGGCAGCAGCGCGTACGGCATCCCCGGCGGCTTCCCCGCCGCCAAGCTGACCGTCGGCGTGCCGCTGTACTACCGCGGCTGGACCGGGGTGACCGCCGGCAGCAGCCACGGCCTGTACTCGACGGCCAGCGGCCCGTCCTCGGCGCGCCCGCTCACTCAGCAGGCCGGCGTCGCCGCCTACAAGGAGCTCACCGGGTTCGTCGACAACCCGTCGTACACCTACTGGGACCCGGTGACGCTGTCGTCGTACTTCTACAACGGCACCGAGTTCTTCAGCGGCGAGACGAAGCAGTCCATCAAGGCGAAGATCGACTACGCGCACTGCAAGGGCCTGGGCGGCGCGATGGTGTACGCGCTGTCGAACGACCCGAGCGCCGTGCTCGTCAACGAGATCGTCACCGACGTGAGCGGCTCCGCCGCGGCCTGCCCGACCTCGTCGCCGACGCCGACCGGCAGCACGGGGCCGTCCACGTCGGCGTCCCCGTCGAAGTCGCCTTCGTCGTCGCCGTCCACGTCGCCCTCCACGGGCACGTGCTCGGCCGCGGCGTGGAACGCGGGCACGGCGTACACCGGCGGCGCGGTCGTGTCGTACAACGGCCACACCTGGAAGGCGCAGTGGTGGACCCAGGGCGAGACCCCGGGCAGCGCCGCCGTCTGGGCCGACCAGGGTGCCTGCGGTGGCGGTACCACTACCACGCCGACGGGCAACTGCCCGGCGGCCTGGAGCGCGGGCACCGCCTACAGCGGCGGGGCCACCGCCTCCTACAACGGCCACAAGTGGACCGCCAAGTGGTGGACCCAGGGTGACATCCCCGGCAACAACAGCCAGAACGTCTGGACCGACAACGGGGCCTGCTGACCGCAGCCAGGCACCAGGGGCCCGGGGACACACGTCTCCGGGCCCCGCGCCGTCCGCGTCGACGTGCGTCACTTTCGCCGCAAAGTCGCAGGTCGCCGGGGTGCTAGCAGCACCTCGGCAGTTCCGATCGAGGGGTTCACCTGCGTGTCCGGAGCGGCTATGGTCATGGGGCCCGCCGCTGATTGTCACCGTTCCAGGTGACAGCGCGGCGGCCCGCCGAGTCGTGCTCGAACGAGCCGGGGACCCAAGCTCCACTGGGGTGAATCCGCGCGGCCACGTGCCGCAAGGTAGGGCGATCCTCCCGCCCGAATCCGTCAGCTAACCCGGTAGGCGGCACCGGAAGGAGCAGCGCATGCAGACCCTCGAACCGCACCATACCCCGGCACAGCGCCCCGCCGGCCGCCCGGCACGCCGGCGACGCGGCCACATCGGCTGACCGTCCGGGCCGCACGCCGGCCCCCGCCACGGATCCGCGACCAGCACCGTCCCCAGTGGACGGTCGGTGGTGCGCCCCCTTGTTCCGTACCGGCCCCGCGACGCGCGGGCCGGCGATGACGTCTGTCGAGGTTTCCGTGCAGTACCCCACGCAACCCAACCATTTCCCGGCTATGAGGAGGATCCGTGCCGGCCGATAAGACCGGCGGACCGCGGCACCTGCGGCGCGCGCGACGCGGCCGCCACTCGGCGGTCCGCCGGCACGTCAGCCTGGCCTCGGCCTGCGCCGTCATCGCGTTCGCCGTCATCGGCGCGCTGCTGCTGGTCTCCTCGCACAACGGCCGCTCACAGACCGTGGCGCAGTCCGAACCGTCGACGCAGCGCGAGTACGACCGGGCGGCGGACGCCGAGCGCCGCGCTTCCCGCAGCGAACAACGCACCGGCGACGTGCCCAGCCAGCAACCATCGGCATCGGTACCGGCACCGGCGAGCGCCGCCCCGAAGCCGTCACCGGCGGGCAGTACCGCGCCGCCGAGCCGCGCGCCGGCGCCGGCGGTCATCGCCGCGGTCGGCGGGCTGACCCAGGCCGAGATGAACAACGCCGTCGCGATCATCCGCGCCGGGCAGAAGCAGGGCCTCCCGAGCCGCGCCTACGTCGTGGCGATCGCCACCGCGCTGCAGGAAAGCCACCTGCACAACCTCGCCAACTCCAACGTTCCCGCGTCGCTCAACCTGCCCAACGAGGGCGTGGGCAGCGACCACGACTCGGTCGGGCTGTTCCAGCAACGGCCGAGCTGGGGCACCGTCGCCGAGCTGATGAACCCGGCGGAGGCCGCACAGCGCTTCTACGCCGCACTCGCCGAGGTCAACGGCTGGGAGCAGATGGCGGTGACCGTGGCGGCACAGACGGTCCAGGTGTCGGCGTACCCGGACGCCTACGCCAAGTGGCAGTCGCTCGCCGAGCAGGTCGTCGCCGCCGTCACGTCGTGAGCCGGTGACGTGACGATCGAGGCACTACCGCTCGCGGTGCCGACGCGCGAAATGGGCGGTGATGTCGGCGGCAACCTCGACCGTCTCGGGCAGGACCTGCCTGATCCGGCTATATACCTCCTCTTGCTCCGAGGCCGGCAATTCGAGATACGCCGAGATGGTCGAGAGATGGCCAACGTAGTCGCCAGCACTCATCGTGAAGCGCCGCTCGATCACGGACTGCTGAACATCGGCGAACCACGCAGATTGTCGCAGCTCCGTACCTGGCCACTGCATCTCACGTCCCGGAGGCGTCCCGTCCGGAGACGGAATCTCGTCGCTGTGCAAGAACGGCGCCCGGGCCGCGCGGACAGCTTCCTGCACAACCGGGTCGGCCAGCTGGACCGATCCACCGAACGAGGCGAACACGCCACCCGGCTCCAGCAGCGCGGCCACGCGCGGCCACCGACCTTCCGGGCTCGTCCAGTGCAGCGCCGCTGCCGCGTACACCAGCCCATGCCGTTCGCCCGGCCGCAGGTCCTCGAACGCGGCCTGCACGGTCCTGACGTTCCCCGGCACGTGCTTGCACAGCTCGGCGAGCATGGCCGCGTCGGGCTCGGTCGCGGTGACCGCGATCCCCCGTTGCGCGAACAAACGGGTCGCTTTGCCCGTCCCGGCGCCAATCTCGAGGGCAGTCAGAATCGGCTGATCCGCGTACCGCATCACCATGTCCAAAAGCTCCGCGGGGTACCCCGGCCGGAACCGTTCGTATGCTTCCGCCACCACTCCGAAGCTCAGTGCGCGACTAGACATGCCGAGCATCCTCACACGATCGGCGCCGTCAATGCTCGGTCTTTCCTGTGATCGGGTCACGGCCTTACTTGAGGAGCTGGCGCAGGTTGGTCAGGATCGCGGCGGCCGACCGCGGTTGCGGCGGCGACCGTCGCGGCGAAGCCGGCGAAACCGACCAGCGCGATGACGTCGAACACCCGGCTGTCGAGGTCGGCGGCGAGGCGTGGCCCGAGCAGGCCGCGCGGATCGACGACCACGTCGACCGGACTGCCGTACTCGTACTCGATCGTGTCGCGGAACTCGCCTGGCAGCGGGGCGCCGGACGCGTCGTGCAGCGTGTAGCGGTACAGGCACCGGCCGTTGCGGACCGTCTGCAGGCAGGACACCTCGCGGACCGTCGCGGTGGTACGGGTGCCCGCGGCGCGCAGGTACCAGTCGCCCGGGCCGGCGTACGCGGTCAGTAGCAGCACGAACACGAAGGCGAACGCCACCCAGGTCGGCCAGGTCCGTTCGCCGCTGAGCCAGAACAGCAGGATCGGCGCGACGAGGAGGGCCACGGTCGGCAACGCCGCCACCGCCCACCACATCCAACCGCCCAGCGCGCCCGCCACGCCGGCGACCAGCCAGACCAGCACGGTAACGGCGACCAGCAGCGCCGCGTGCGGCCAGCTGCCCCGGCGCATGAGCCTCGTCATGATCGTATTGTGGTACCGGTACCGCCGCCGGGGCTGTCGACTATCGGTCGTTTCGTGCGGATCTCGACGGTCGGCTACCAGTCGATTGCCGCCTGGCGACATACGCGATCGGGGCTGCAGCGGATCAGGCGAAGGCCTGCTCGGCCTTGAAGCGCGGATCCAGGCGGACCGTGGGCAACAGGCGACGCATGATCTGCCGGGCGAGGGTCAGCGGGTGCTCGGGGAACTCGGCGTCGTACTGCGGATCGTCGGCCCGATGCGACGGCAGCCCGTCGGTGAGGTCCGGCGCATACGGCGACGGCATGAAGAAGTCGCTCGGGCCGAGCCGGTCCATGATCACGGCCTCCCGGAATCCCGTCATGCCGCGCTCGGGCGCTTGCAGTTTCAGCACCGTGCTGCAGGTGGCCCGGGGCACCGTGCAGGCGGCGATGAACACCTGCCCATGGCCTTGCGGGTGCGCCACCTTCACGAGCTGGCGTACGGCCGGCACACCGTCGACCAGCTCGACGGCGCAGTCGACGAGGCCGGCGCCCGCCGCCGCGGTGTATCGGGCCAGCGCCGCCTGCAGCTGCGGCACGGGGTCCAGCGGGGCCGGCAGATCCGGCGGGATGTCGAAGTAGTGCAGGCTCAGCACGATCCCGTTGTCATCCTGCCAGGCGAGTTCATCCACCGGCTGGAATCCGCTGAGATCGAGCTGCGTGATCGGCGTCCCCGTCATGGCCGGCATTCTCGTCGATCCGTATGGGCGGCCGCCACAGAGGGGCCGGAGCCGCACACCTACGGCTCCGCGGACCGTGTGATGTTGTCGTATCCGCCACAGCCGGGAGATCTACGCGGCGGCGCCCGTGCCGACGCGGCGGGAGCTCGGTACGGCCTGACCGACCTCGACGCCCGGATCACCGCCTGGGAAGAGGAGCCATGCAGTGACCTCCTCGAACCCGATTGGGGACGCCTAGACTGCCGCCGTGACCGAGTCCGAAGACGCCAGGGCAGGCCGCGAAGTTCTGCCACTGCACTGGTGGTACGAGGACCCGGAACGCTGGCAGCTGTTGGAGTTCGACGAGGGCCACAACGGCGAAGGGGCGCCGATCGACCGGCTCGGGCGGGAACGCCAGCAAGTCCTCGAAATGCTGGCTCGAACCACCGATCGGGCCGACGCGGACTTTGCGCGGTTCCTCCTCGCCCAGGAAATCCTGCGCCACGGACATTGCTGGAGTTTCAACCACAGCATCGAGATCGCTGCCCTCCTCGTCGCCGAGCACCGCGACGTCTCCGACATCTGGCTGCTGTGGAAGGCGGTGTGCCGGAGCTTCGACACCTGGTGCGGCCTACCCCATCGCCTGCTCTACGCAGCCGGCGTTGCCGTCACCGCCGAGCACGTGCGTAGCTCCACCCATCCCCAACGTGACGGCCTGCTGGATCTCCTGAACGGCCTTGCGGGGACCACCGATGAACAGGTCACCCGACTGCTGATCGAACGGCGTGGCTACTACCGGAACATCTTCGATGAGCTCCACCCGCCGCAGTAAGCGCCCGCTTGGCCGGCCCCCTTCCAGCGCGCCGACCGCCCGCGCATCGGCGTGGCCGAGACGGTCACCGGCGGCGTCATCGCGGAGCTCGTCGGCGTGTTGGCCATCGGCGTGTTCGTCGCCACCGCCCGGGCGAGGGCGGACGCAGATGGGCCGGGCATGGTGTCCGCCCCGTACGACGACCGGAAAGCGCAGGAAATCGGACGGCACTTCCGGCCTTGGGCACGGTAGTCGGCGACTGTCGATACCATCAGCCGATGGGATGGTGGAGGCTGCCGTTCACCGGCGAGCCGTACCGCCTCACGCTCTTCCTGCTCCTCTCGATCCCGCTCGCGATCTGGTCCGTGGCCGACTGCGGCGCGGTGCAGCGGCGGGTCGCGGCCGCGCTGCTGCGGCACGAGGTCGAGGAGTCGCGGGGGCGGGGGCTGCTCGCGGCGCCGGTCGACGCCGTGGCGCTGGTCGTGGTGGGGTACTGCTGGCTCGGCGTCGTGCTCAACCTGGCGTACCCCGCGCGGCCGCTGTTCGGCATGAATGGCGCGTACTACGACTCGTGGGGCGGGCCGACGCTCGCCGGGGCCTGGGCCGTCCACGCGCTCGGCGGGCTCGGGTTCTGGCTCCTCGTCGCCTGGCTGCTGCGCGCCTACGCGGCCCTCTGGCTGCACCTCGCCGGAAGGGCGCCGCAGAGCGACGACGACGTCAACCGGTCGTGACCGGGGCTCGCAACTCCGGCGTCCCGCGCTGTCTGCACTCGGCCGATCCTGAACCACATCCGAGGCAAGTGATGCTCGTCGACGAGCGCGATGTCGCGCCACCGGGTTGGGGGCCGGTCAGGATCGCTGCGTGGTGCTGTCGGCGGGCGTGAGGTTGATGCTCAGCTGGGAGCCCAGTTCGTGGAAGCCGAGCGCTTGGGCCACTCGGCGGGACGCTTCCGGGCGGGCTCGCCACTGAGGGAGCAGGCCGGCGTTCAGTGCGTGGGTGACGGCCGCGGCAGCGACGATGCGGCCGAGCTCCCGTCCACGTGCCGCCGGGGCGGTCAGCACGCTGAGGTGGGCGGTTCGCCTGGGCCAGGCGTGGTAACCTGCGGCCGCGATGACGTCCGGTCCGGTGCGCACCACGAACGCCGGGGATGTGATATCGGCCAAGCCGGATTCGCCGGCGTCCTCGGCCGGCACCCGCGCGAGCAGAGCTGCCATGTCGGGGTGGTCCGCGGGGATTGCCTCGACGGCACCGGACTGAGCCGGGCGGAAGCCGGCCGCGTCGCAGTAGGCCAAGGTCGCTGGTCCCAGCGTCTCCGCGACCGGCAACCTGCCCCGCACTGCGGCCGGGTCGACCACGGTGGTCGCGGGGAGGTCGCTGAGGGCGTGCCTCACGATCTCGGCGGTGGCGTTGTCAGGCGCAGTGGCGATCGCGGCGCGGCCCAGAGCGACGATGCCTACCCAGCCGGGCGGACACAGCAGCGACTGCGGGGAGGTCACCACTTCGATGGCTGACTCCGTGAAGGCGACCGGCGTCCCGGCCAGGTCCGCCCAGAGCCGCCGGGCGCGTTCGAGCAGCGAGTCGCTGGTCACTCTCGCATCATGGCAAGCGGCTGACGTACCCGCCATCCCGGCCGTCTGGAAGAGGATGGTCAGGACGGCTGGGGCAGGGTGACGGTGACGAGGGTGCCGCCGCCCGGGTTCTCGGCGATCTCGATGGTGCCGCCGTGGCGGTCGATCACGCGCTGGCAGATGGCCAGGCCCAGGCCCGTGCCGGCGTAGCCCTGGCTCGTGTGGGCGCGGTGGAACTGGGACAGGACCTTCTGGCGCTGGTCGGCCGGGATGCCGATGCCCCGGTCGGCCACCCGGATGCACACCTGTGCGGGGCCGCGCTCGGCCGACACCGTGACCTCGGCGCGGCTGCCCGGGCGGGTGTACTTCACCGCGTTGCCGACGAGGTTGTCGAGCACCTGGCGCAGCATGCCCGGGTCGGCCCACACCGTGGGCAGGTCCGCGGCCGCGATGTCGGGGCGGTCCGGGGGCGGGAGGTGGCCGGTGCGGACCATGACGATGTGGTTCACCATGGCCGACAGGTCGGCCCAGCCCGGGCGCAGCGGGGCGTCGCGGGCGGTGGCGAAGGCCAGCAGGTCGTCGATCAGCTGGTCCATGTGCTGGGCGTTCTCCTTGACCCGGGTCACGTAGCGGGCGGCGGTGCCCAGCCCACGGCCGGTGCCGGCCTCGTCCAGCAGGTCGGCGGCCATCTCGGCGAAGCCGATGATGCCGGTGAGCGGGTTCTTGAGGTCGTGGGCCACGACGCCGGCGAACCCGGCGAGTTCGGCCTCGCGGTCGCGCAGGGCGGTGACGTCGAAGGCGGTGCAGATCGCGCCGGCGGGGCGGCCGTCGGGGTCCTGCAGGGGGCGGGCGTCGACGATGAGGGCGCGGTCGCGGCCGGTGTCGGCGTGCAGGACCATCTGCGCGGCCTCGATGACCTCGCCGCGCAGGGCCTGGGCCAGGGGGTGGTTGTCCGGGGCCGGGTCCAGGCCGGCGGGGGCGACCCGGTGCAGGTGCTCGATGCGGGTCGGGGGCGGGCCCACCGGCACCGAGCGGCCGGCCCGGTTGAGGTGGACGAGGTTGCCGTCGCGGTCGCACGTCATCACGTAGACGTTGATGATGTCGAGTATCTCGTTGAGGTACGCCCGCTCGGCCGCCAGCTCGACGTTGCGCTGGGCCAGCTGGGCGGCGGCGGCGTCGCGGGCCCGCTCGGCGCTGCGGCGGTCGGTGATGTCGGTGACCACCACGACGAGGTACAGCGGGCGGCCGGCGGCGTCGCGGACGGCCGAGATGGTGCTGTGGTAGTCCATCCAGCCGCCGTCGACCCGGTGCAGGCGGCCCTCGCTGGTGACCGACTCGACGTCGCCGGCCAGCAGGGCGGAGACGTTGGCCATGCTGCCCGGCAGGTCGTCGGGGTGCATGAGGTCGTTGACGTTCATGCCGACGAGCCGGTCCGGGGTGGTGCCGAGCATCGCGGCGAAGGCGGGGTTGGCCTCCAGCCACGTGCCGTCGGGGGCGCGCAGCACCTGGCCGGCGCCCGAGTACACGAACTGGGCCCGCAGGCGCTGCTCGCTGGCGCTGACCGCCTGCTCGGCGGCGCGCAGCGCGGTGATGTCGGTGTCGACCTGCAGCACGGCGGCGCGCTGGCCGGTGCCGCCCGGCGTGTCGAACTCGTCGAGGTCGTCCGGGTCGGCCAGGCCGCGGTGCAGCACCTGGCGGCTCAGGACGGTGATCGTGCGGCCGTCGGCGCCGCGGTACGTCAGCTCGCCCGTCCAGTGCCCGTCGCGCAGCAGGGCGGCGGTGACGGCGGTGGCGGTCCCGTCGCGCTCGTCGAGGGCGAGCAGCTCGTGGATGCGCCGGCCGACGGCGGCGTCCGCGCGGTGGCCGTAGGTGGCCTCGGCGCCGTCGTTCCAGGAGCGCACGGTGCCGTCGAGGTCGTGCACGATGACCGGGGCCGGGATCAGCTGCAGCAGCCGCGCCTGCTGCTCGAGCCGCGCCTGGGCGGCCCGGCGCTGGGTGATGTCCTCGATCTGGGCGACGAGGGAGGACGGGCGGCCCGTCGTGTCGCGGATGACCCCGACGCGGGCGGTGACCCATGTCGTACGGCCCGTCTTGTGCCGGTACCGCCGCTCGACCGTCGCCGTCTCGATCCCGCCGCTGGTCAGCTTGTCGATCGTGGTCTCGATGTCGGGGAGGTTGTCGGAGTGCGCCAGGTCGGCGTAGGTCATCGCCGTCAGCTCGTCGTGGCGGTACCCGGTGATCTCCGACATCATCGGATTGGCCTGCAGGAACCGTCCCATCTTCGCGGGGCGCAGGTCGATGAGCAGCATCCCGACGGGACTGTTGTCGAAGCTGAGCCGGAACCGCCGCTCGGAGACCTCCAGCGCGGCGAGGGCCTCGGTGCGCTCCTGCAGCAGCCGCGCGTTGTGCCCGTAGTCCTCGGCGTGGCGCAGCGCACCGCTGAGGCTGGCCGCGAGCAGCTCGAGCTGCTGCTCGTCGGCCTCGTCGAACGCCCGCAGCGTCCGGCTGGACACCTTGAGCACGCCGATCGCTTGCTGGGCGGCGTAGAGCGGCGCGATGCACATCGACCCGATCCCGGTGCGCCGGCAGGCCTCGGCGTTGACCCGCGCGTCGTGCCCGGTGTCGCTGCAGCGCACCGTGACGCCGGCGGCCATGGCCAGCCCGGACAGCGACCCGGCCAGCTTCAGCACGGTGCCCACGTGCGGCTGCAGGGTGCCCGCGGCCGCCGCGTACTCCAGCGCGTCGCCGGTCACCAGCAGCTCCACCACCGCCCCGTCGGCCGCGGGGAACGCGGCCACCGCCCGGTCGGCGACGACCCGCAGCACCTCGGCCCGGTCGTGCACGGCCGCGGTCACCGCCCGCTGGGCCTCGATGGTGGCCACCAGCGCGCGGTTGTGCCGCTCGGCCCGCTGCTGGGCGGCGGCCGCCGCGCCGACGTCGCGCATCGACACGACGGCGCCGAGCACCCGGCCGCGCTCGTCGCGCAGCTGCCGGCCGCTGGCCACCACGCTGCGCACCGGCTGCCCGCGCGGGGCGATGAGGATCGGCACGCCGGCCACGGGCTCGCCGTGCAGGGCCCGGAACAGCGGCACGTCCTCGGTGCGCATCGGCGTGCCGTCGGGGTTCAGCAGGTCGTACCGCTCCGCCCACCGCTGCGGCGGCAGCGGCTCGGCGGGCAGGCCGTGCATCCGCTCGGCCGCCGGGTTGAAGACCGTCAGCTCGCCGGCGCCGTCGCAGGCCACCACGGCGTCGGAGAGGTTCTCCAGCACGGCCCCGAGGAAGGCCTTCTGCTGCGCGGTCTCGCGACGGTCGCGCACGTCGCGCAGGAAGGCGTAGCAGCGGCCGTAGCGCCACGCCGGCCACACCGTCGCCTCCACCGGCACGCGATGGCCGCCGCGGTGCACCAGCTCCAGCTCGACCGGCTCGGCGGCGGACGGTTCCGCGCCGTCGGCGCGCAGGAAGCGGGCCAGCCGGGCCAGGAGCCCAGCACGGTACTCGGCCGGCAGCAGCGTCCCGGCGAACGGTCGCCCGATGACCTCGTCGGCCCGCCAGCCGGTCATCCGGGTCGCCGCGGCGTTCCATTCGAGGACGCACCCGCCCTCGTCGAGCGAGACGAACGCGTCCGGCGCGTCCGCCAGCACGTGCCGCAGTCGATCCAGCTCCGCGACGGTCTCGTCCGGGTAATCGGGGTACGCGTCCCGACGGGGCTGGGACTGTTGCACCACGACGGCTCCAAGACTTCTACGAATCTGGCACCCGGCCAATCGTCCCCGGCCGGGCGAAGCTGAGGCGAAACGCGAACGGTTGAAGTCGCGGCCGAACGAGTCACCCCATGATTACTTTGGGTGTACGTTCAGGTCGTGGGCACCGCCGACGACGCGCTGAACCGTTGGGTGCTCGGCCCGATGACCGCGCTCAACCGGGACATCCTCCGGGGCACGCGGCCCGCCGAGGCGTTTCCGCGCGAGGCCGCCGCGGCCGTCGCCGCCGCGCTGCCAGGGGGCCCGTCGCCGGGGCCCGGCCCGGACGAGGCCCGGCGGCTCGTGGTGCTGCTCGGGCTGGTCGGTGCCGGCCTGGCCCGCCATCACCAGGAGCGCGACCCGGCCCACAAGCGTGCGCCGGAGGCGGCGTTCGCCGAGCTGCCCGGCTTCCTCGACGGGTTCGCCGCGCTGGCCGGGCACACCGGCACCGGCCATCCGCCGCGGGACACCTACGCGTCGCTGACCCGCTGGAACCTGCCCCCGACCGAGGTGCGCTGGCACGGCGCCCGGCTGGCCGGCCTACCCAGCGCCTTCGAGGACGGCGCGCTGCGCACGTACACCGGCGCCATCGACGAGACCAGGTTCTTCGAGCTGATCAAGCTCTCCGAGACGTACGAACGGGCGGTCAACGAGACCCTGGACCCGATCGTCACCGGCGGCGTCGACCCCGCCGGCCCGGAGGCCGTGGACCGCCTCGCCTCGGCCGCCGTCCTGCTCGAAGGGATGCGCCGGCTCAACGCCGACTTCGCCGCCCTCCCGCCCGCCGAGGGCCTGGGCGTCGGGCATTTCCTCGACGTGTTCCGCCAGTTCGCGGTGCACTGGCGCCCCGGCGACGTGCCGCCGAGCGGCGCGCTGGACCCGGAGGCGATCGAGCGCGACCTGCGTCTGGGCGTGGACCCGCTGGGGTACCGCGACCACATCCGCCGCCTGCTGCCCGGCCTGCTCGACGACGAGCGCGCCCGCCTCGCCGAGGTGCAGGACCAGCCCGCCGTCCCGGACCTGGTGCTGACCCGCTGCGGGCGGCCGGCGGGCCTGACCGGCCTGACCGTGCCCCAGCTGCGCGGTCTGGTAGACGATCATCCGGTACTGGCCGCCCTGTTCGTCGCGCAGCAGGCCCACGCCCGCGTGGCCGGCGTACACCTCCTGCTGGCTCGGCGGTTCCTGTTCGGCCCGCAGGCCGAGCGCGACCGGTCCGGGCACGGGGACACCGGCGTGGTGTCCAACCGCCGCGGCACGACGGGCATGGACGAGTCCGCGCTGCGCCACCTCACCCGGGTCCGCCAGCAGCACCGCCTGTCCGCGCTGCGCGCCCTGCCGCTGCCGGAGCTGGAGGCGCGGGCCGGCGTGACCGCGCTGCTCGGCGGCGAGGGCCTGTCCGCCGCGGAGACCCTGCCGTGCACCGCGGGCTTCGTGCGGGCCGGCCGCTGGCACGACACCGAGTGGCCGGTGCCCCGCCCGCGCCTCGGCGGAGGGGACGGCCTCGTCGCCGCGGATGCCCACGTGAGCGCGGAGGTCGATTCTTGAGTACGGACGCCCCGGCCGAGGCTCGGCACGATCCGCGGGTCGGCACGGACCAGCTGCTGGCGCTGATCGACCACACCTCCGCGGTGGTCTACATGCGCGACCCGGACGGCCGGTACATGCTGGTCAACCGCGAGTACGAGCGCCTGTTCGACGTGCGCCGCGAGAACATCGTCGGCCTCACCGACCACGACCTCTTCCCCGCCGAGATCGCCGACGCCTTCCGCGCCAACGACCTGCAGGCCGTCCGCCGCGGCGCCCCCATCCAGCTCGAGGAGATCGCCCCCGGCGACGACGGCCCGCACACGTACATCACGGTGAAGTTCCCCCTGATGGACTCCTCCGGCGCCGCCTACGCCGTGTGCGGCATCTCCACGGACATCACCGCCCGCAAGCGCGCCGAGGAGCGGGTCAGCGACCTCAACGCCGAGCTCGAGCACCGCATGCTGCAGCGCGACGCCGAGCTGGAGTCGGTGACCCGCCAGCTGGACACGATCGCCAACGCCATGTCCAACGACCTGCGCCGCCCGCTGCTCGACCTGCGCGACGCCACCGGCGAGCTGGCCCGGTTCGACCTGGACCCGGCCGCCCGCCCGGCGCTGGAGCGGATCCGCGCCGACGTGGCCCGCATGACCGCGCTGAGCGAGGACCTGCACACCCTGCTCGCCGTCACCCAGGCCCCCATGCGCCGCACCCCGGTCGACCTGAGCGCCATGGCCGCCTCGATCGTCGCCGAGCTGCCCGACCGCGGCGTGGTCCTGGACATCACCCCGGACCTGCGGGCCAACTGCGACGCCCCGCTGACCCACCTCCTGCTGCAGCAGCTGCTGCGCAACGCCTGGCGGTTCGCCGCCGGCCGGGTCCAGCTCACCCAGGAGCGCCCCGGCGGCCCGACCGTGTTCGTGCTGCGCGACGACGGGCCCGGCTTCGACCCGCGCCTGGCCGACCAGCTCTTCGAACCGTTCCAGAAGCTGCACCCGCCCATCCCGGGCACCCCGCAGGGCAACGGCATCGGCCTGGCCATCGCCCAGCGCGCCGTCCAGCGCCACGGCGGGCGCATCTGGGCCGACACCGACCCCGGCGCCGTCTTCCGCTTCACCCTGGCGCCGGAGCGCCGCGCCGTACCGTAGCCACCGCCCCGGTCATCCAGCCGGCGGCAGGTCGACCACCGCGACGCCGTAGGACTGCGCGACCGCCAGCCGGCGCCCGTCCGGGTCCACGGCAGCGATCGGGGTGGGCACGTGCGTGACGCCGTAGCTGCCGCTCTTCGTGCCCGAGTCGACGTCGGGCCACTCGGCGAGGGCCTTGCCCGTAGTGGGGTCCAGCACGCGCGGGTGCCCGAACAGGGCCACGACCCGGTCGCCGCAGGGCAGCATCGTGCCGGCCGGGCGGTCGAGAGTTGCGCGGTGTGTCCAGGCCCCGGCGCCGATCGACCAGACGCCGATGTGTCCGGACCCTAGCGCGCCTTCGACGCCGCGGTCGCGGGGCCCGTCGAGCGTGGTCGCGACGACGAGCCGGTCCGCGTCCAACCAGCAGGCCGACTCGACCTCGGCATCGACGGCGTCGATCGGCATGACGCCGCCGTCGTCCAGCACCGCCGGGTCGTCGAGCGCCTGCCGCAGGTCGAAGACCATGCAGACGCCGTACGGATGCCAGTACCACCCGGCAGCGAGCAGATGCCGCCCGCCGGGGCTGATCGCCAGCCGCGAGTGGAAGACGTCCATCGGCCGGCGATCCCCGCTCAGCAGCGGCCGTCCGGTCTCGGCGTCGTCGATGCGCAGCACGTTGTACTCCTCCGGGCAGTGCACCACCACCTCCCGGCCGTCGGGGAGCACGCCGACCGCCACCGGATAGTCGTAGTCCTCGGCGCTGTATTCGGCCCGGATGAGCTCGCGCAGCGGCTCGCCGTCGCGCAGCAGGAGCCCGGCGGTGCCGCGCTCGGCGTACATGACGCTGTACCGCCCGGACGGCGACACGACGACCTGGTCGAACCGCCCGCGGTACGACCGCCCCGCCGCCCCGTCGATGAGGTCCACGGGCTCGCCTTCGGCCCAGTGAAGCGAGACGACCGGTCGTTCAGTCTCGATGCGCCGCATGCGTCCAGCCTATGGACTCGTACTCGGTGCTAGCGCTGCGGTGTCCTTCCGGCGAGGTGCGGCCAGGGGGCCGCGTAGCCGCGCAGCAGCCAGGCGACGAGGGGCCGGAACCCGAGCCCGCCGAGCGCATGGACGGCCCACGCCCCGGCGAGCGCCGGCCCGCCCCACGAGTCGTACTGGCCGACAAGGATGCGGCGGCGCAGCGCCATGATTCGGCGGGCTTGAGCCGGGGCGAATGCCGCGAGACGCGTGGACACAGCATCACGTGCCTCGGATGTGGTTCAGGATCGGCAGCCAGTTGTCCGGTGCCGTGTCGTCGCGCCAGGCTACGTGGTGGTCGGGGCGGATCAGAACCAGGCGGCGGCCCCAGCCGGCGCGGGCGAAGTCGTCGGTCAGGGGCAGGTGGGTCATCGGGATGCGCATCGCCCGGGCGGCCTCGCACAGTGCGGCGCCGGCGGCGTCCGCGGTCAGGTCGACCAGCGTGAGGCCCGGGGTCAGGTGGTCGAAGAGCTGTGAACCGTCGGCCAGCCGCAGCGACGGCGGCCGGCCGCCCGGGAAGGTGCTCGGGGTGCCGTGCGGGGCGCCGCGCTCGGGCCAGACGACGGGCGAGGAGGCGTACCGGCCGCCGAGGTCCTCGGTGGGCGGCGGCTCGTGGCGCAGGAACCCGGCCAGGTACTCCTGCGGCGCGCCGGCCGAGGAGAGGCGGCCGAAGCGGCGGCGGGACTCCAGGACGCGGGACAGCAGCTCGCGGTCCATCAGGGCGCACGGGCGGCGCTCGGCCTCGTAGCTGTCCAGCAGCGCCGGGCCGCCCCAGCCGTGGTGGACGGCGGCGAGTTTCCAGCCCAGGTTGACCGCGTCGGCGACGGACGTGTCCGGGGAGCCGGCGGCCGGGTGGAAGCGGTGGGCCGCCTCGCCGGCCAGGAACACGACGCCGCTCCGGTACGACGCGGCGACCTCCAGGGCGTCGGTCCACTCGCGCACGCCGAGGACCTCCGAGGGCTCGATGCCGGCGCCCAGCGCGGCGGCGAGCGCCTGGGCCGGGTCGCCGGACGGGGACGGGACGTGGGCCAGCCACACGTCGCGCTCCTCGCGGGACAGCAGGATGAGGGCGCCGACGACCAGCGTGGACAGGCCGGGGCCGCGGGAGCGCAGGGCGAGGTCCTTGCTGCGGAAATGGATCCCGCGGTACGTCACCGCCGGCGCCAGCCCGTCCAGCCCGATGCCCGCGGCCTCGCGGACCGTGCTCTGGGCGCCGTCGCAGCCGACCAGGAAGCGGGCCCGCAGCCGGTGCTCGGTGCCGTCGCGGGCGTCCAGGGCCGTGGCGGTCGCGGCGTCCTCGGAGATGGTGACGCCGGTGCAGGTCCAGCCCTCGCGCAGGTCGACGAGCGGGGACGCGCGCAGGGCGGAGCGCAGCAGCTGCGCGAGCGCTGTGCCGAAGATCTCCTGGTGGTGCTCGGCCGGGGCGGTGCCGTCGTTGACGGTGGCGTAGCGCCGGCGGAGCTGGTTGACCGAGGGGCGCTGGGCGATCAGGGCCGGCGGGCGGTCCAGGCCGGGGCTCCAGACGACGTCCGTGGCGGCGTCCGGGTCGACGCCGGCGCGGCGGATCGGCGCGGCCAGCGACAGGCGGCGCAGCAGCTCCATGCTGCGCCCGCCCAGGCGGTCCACGTCGTCGTGGCGGGGCAGGCCGGGTGCCCGCTCCAGCACGGTGCACGGCACGCCGTGGTGGGCGAGCTCCAGGGCCAGGACGGCGCCGGCCGTGCCCGCCCCGACCACCAGCACGGGG
Organism: Dactylosporangium salmoneum; assembly: GCF_039532525.1. NCBI lineage: Bacteria > Bacillati > Actinomycetota > Actinomycetes > Micromonosporales > Micromonosporaceae > Dactylosporangium > Dactylosporangium salmoneum. The sequence continues at coordinate 31,395 of NZ_BAAARV010000056.1, read as the reverse complement.
GTTCGCAGTACCGCTTCAGCAACCACGAGGCAGATTGTTGTGACTCACGGTGATCAAGGGGTACAACCTTTCGGCCCCAAGCCGTCGTGCCGGTACGGTCCGTTCACCCGCCGTTCGGATGCCCCGGCTCCGTGAAAAGCCCTTCTTTCGGCCGGTTCGGGGAGGCCGGGCCGTCCGTAGCCTGGAACCGTGACGGTGGAACGGATCGGGATCGCGGCGGGGGCCGGGCTGGTGCTGGCGGGCACGGCGTTCGCGCTGGCGGCAAGCTGGGGCGGCCTCTCCTGGGTGCCCGGGCTGGTGGCCGGGGCGCTGGTGCTGGCGCTCGCGCTCGTCCCCCGGGCGAATCCCGTGGCCGCGGCGGTGGCCGGGATCGGCATCGCGGCCGTGGCGGTGGTCCTGGCCCGGGTCGAAGGCTGGCCGGTCGAGCCGCAGCCGGGCCTGGCGATCGGGCTGGCCGCGCTGGTGGCCACGGCGGTGCGGCGGCTGGACACGCCGAGGGCGGCGGGGATCGCCGGGGCGGCCCTGGCGGTGCTGGCCGTCGGGCCCATCGTCTCCGCGCATGCCGCCTCCGGCGGCGCGGCCGTCGTGGCCGTGGCCGACGTGCTGGCCTGGGTCGCCGGGGCCGGGATCGGGCTCCTGCAGAAGCACGGCCGGCAGCGGCGGCGCGAGGCCATCGACGCGGTCCGGCGGGAGGAGCGCCTCGCCCTGGCCCGGGAGCTGCACGACGTCGTGGCCCACCACGTGACCGGGATCGTGGTGCAGGCGCAGGCGGCCCGGGTGGTGGCCCGGCGGCGGCCGGAGCGCCTCGAGGAGTCGGTCGCCGGCATCGAGTCCGCCGGGTCGGAGGCGCTCACGGCGATGCGGCGGGTGGTCGGGCTGCTGCGCGACGAGGGCGACGCGGCGCCGACGAGTGACGGCACGGAGAGCCTCGAGGCCCTGACCGGCCGGTTCGACCAGCAGCCGGTCCGCCTGGAGCTGGACGCCGACCCGAGCGCCTGGCCGCCGGAGCTGGCCGGCACGGTGCACCGCATCGTGCAGGAGGCGCTGACGAACGTGGCCCGGCACGCGCGGTCGGCGACGGCGGTCACGGTGCAGGTCCGGCAGCGCGACGGGGTGGTGACCGTCGAGGTGGCCGACAACGGGACGCCGGAGAAGGCGGGCTACGGGCTGATCGGGATGCGGGAGCGGGTCGAGGCGCTCGGCGGCACGCTCGACGCCGGGTTCAAGGTCGAGGCGCGGATCCCGGCATGACGATCCGGGTGCTGCTCGCCGACGACCAGGCGATGGTCCGCGGCGGGCTGCGGATGATCCTGGAGGACCAGGACGACATCGAGGTGGTGGCCGAGGCCGGCGACGGCGTCGAGGCGATCGAGGCGGCCCGGCGGCTGCGGCCCGACGTGTGCCTGGTCGACATCCGCATGCCCCGGCTCGACGGGCTGGAGGTGACCCGGGCGCTGGCCGGCCCGGGCGTGGCCGAGCCGCTGCGGGTCATCGTGGTCACCACGTTCGACCTGGACGAGTACGTGTACGGCGCGCTGCGCGGGGGCGCCGCCGGGTTCATCCTCAAGGACGCCGGGCCGGCGCTGCTGGTCGAGGCGGTGCGGGCCGCGCACGCGGGCGATGCGCTGGTGTCGCCGTCGATCACCGTACGACTCCTGAAGCACCTGAGAACGCCGGGGAGGGCCGCCGCGACCGACGCGCGGCTGTCCGGGCGGGAGGTCGAGGTCGTGCGGCTCATCGCGCGGGGGCGGACCAACCAGGAGGTCGGGGCCGGGCTCTTCATCTCGCTGAGCACGGTGAAGAGCCACGTGTCGGCGATCCAGACCAAGCTGGGGCTGCGCAACCGGGTGGAGATCGCGGCGTGGGCATGGGAACACGGGATCGCCGGCGACGTGCGCTGGTCCCCCGAGCGAGCTACGGGCAACTGTCCACCGCGCGGTGACGATCCGGGGCCCGGGAATCCATAGCGTTCAACGTATGAGACTGCTGCTGCAATTCGGGACCATCGTCGTCGTCTCCCTGGCCGGGAGCCTGGCCGTCGCCGCCGTGGACGGCCACGCGTGGCTCACGCTGATCCTCGGCGTGGCCACCGCCATCGCCACGATCGCCGCGTACCGGTGGGTGGTGCGGCGCGTCGGCGCTACGCTCGCCCGGTGATCGACCTGCGGCGGTACCGCGACGGCGCGCTGGCGCTGGCCATCGTCGTCGCCTCGGTGGTGCCGGTGCTGCGCGGGCACGGCACGCAGGTGGGCGACCTGCCGACCCGGCCCCTCGACGCGGCGGCGCTGGCGGTGATCGCGCTGGAGTGCCTGCCGCTGGTGGTCCGCCGCCGGTGGCCGGCCGTCTGCCTCGCGCTGACCGGGGCCGGCTTCGCGGTGGACCAGCTGCTCGCGTACCACCTGGCGTCGGGCCTGGCGCTGCCGATCGCGCTGTTCAGCGCGGGCGCGCACCTGCGGCGGCACCGGCGGGCGGTCGCGGCGGCGGCCTCGGCGGCCTACCTGCCGCTGGCGGTGGCGCTGGACCGGCTCGGGGCGACCGAGGGGGTCACCGGGTTCGCGACGTTCTATCTGGTGCTGACCATTCCCTGGTTCGTCGGGGCGTGGCAGCGGCGGGCCCGGGAGGCGGAGGCCGCGGCGACCCGGGCCGCGGAGCGCGCGCGCATCGCCCGCGACCTGCACGACGTGGTCACCCACCACGTGACGGCGATGGTGGTGCAGGCGGAGGCGGCGCGGTACCTCACCGCCGCCCCCGACCGGCTCGACGCCGCCCTGGCCGCGGTCAGCGACACCGGCCGCGGCGCGATCGCCGACCTGCGGCACCTGCTCGACCTGCTCAACCCCGAGCACGGCGGGGAGCTGGACGCCCTGGTCGAGCAGGCCCGCCGCTCCGGCCAGCCGGTGGAGTTCACGCAGGACGGCACGCCCCGGTCCTCCGTCGTGCTGTACCGGGTGGTGCAGGAGGCGCTGACCAACGCCATGAAGTACGCCCACGGGAGGCCCACCGCCGTCCGCGTGCAGCACGGCCCGGCGGAGGCCCACGTGTGGATCAGCACCGAGGGGCCGTCCGTGCAGCACATCGGCGGCGGAGGCCGTGGGCTGGCCGGGCTGCGGGAGCGGGTCGAGGCGCTCGGCGGGGACTTTCGAGCGGGCCCGGAGCCGGAGGGCTTCGTCGTGAGCGCGAGGATCCCGGCATGAGCATCAAGGTGCTGGTCGCCGACGACCAGGCCCTCATCCGGGCCGGGTTCACCACGATCATCGACGCGCAGCCGGACCTGGAGGCGGTCGGCGAGTGCGGGGACGGGCGGGCCGCGGTCGACCTGGCCCGGCGGCTGCGCCCGGACGTCGTCGTCATGGACGTGCGCATGCCGGTGCTCGACGGGATCGGGGCGACCCGGGAGCTGGCCGGGGCCGGCGTGCCCGACCCGGTGAAGGTCCTCGTGGTGACGACGTTCAACCTGGACGAGTACGTCTACGAGGCGCTGCGGGCCGGCGCGAGCGGCTTCCTGCTCAAGGACGCGCCCCCGGCCCAGCTGCTGCAGGGTATCCGCACCGTGGCCGGCGGCGCCGCCCTGCTCGCCCCGGAGGTGACCCGGCAGCTGGTCGGCCGCTACGCCACCCGCATCCGCCCGGCCGAGGACCGCTCCGCCGGGGTGCCGCTCACCCCGCGGGAGCTGGAGGTGCTGCGGCTCATCGCCGACGGGATGTCCAACGCCGAGATCGCGGCGACCCTGGTGATCAGCCAGGAGACCGTGAAGACGTACGTCTCCCGCATCCTCACCAAGCTGGACCTCCGCGACCGCGTGCAGGCCGTGGTCTACGCCTACAGGCGCGGCATCGTGGCCTGAGCGGCCCGCACCAGCCCCGCCACCGCGAGGGAGCGGCTGTGCGCGGGCCAGGCGATCACGGTCGTCACCAGCGGCGCGTCGGGCACCGGCACGGCGGCGAGGTCGGTGCGCAGGTGCAGCCGGACCGACTCGGGCAGCACCGCCGCCGCCCGGCCCAGCGCGATGAGCTGGAACAGCTGCGCGTTGTCGCGCACCTCCGGGCCGGGGCCGTCCGGATAGCTGCCGTCGCGGTGCGGCCAGCGCGGCAGCGGCAGGCCCGGCAGCACGGCCGCCTCGGCCATCGTGAGCTTCTCCAGGGCGGCGCTCGGGTGCCCGGCCGGCACGATGGCGACCTGCCCCTCGGTGCCGAGCTCCTCGTAGTCGAAGCCGGCGACCGAGTCGAACGGCAGGTGCAGCAGCGCCACGTCGGCCCGGCCGTCGCGCAGCAGCCGCTCCTGCTCGCCGATGCCGCACAGCTGCACGTCGACGGCGACCGCGCCCGGCTGGGCGGCGTAGCCCGCGAGCGTCCGGGGCAGCAGGTCGGCGGCCGCGCCGGCCTTGGTGACCAGCACGAGACCGGGCCCGCCGGACGCCGCCCGGCGGGTGCGGCGGTCGGCGGCGTCGACCGCGTCGAGGGCGGCCCGGCCCTCGCGCAGCAGGACCGCTCCGGCCTCGGTCAGGGCCACCGCGCGGCTGGTGCGCTCCAGCAGCGTGACGCCGAGGCGGCGCTCCAGCTGGCGGATCGCGCGCGACAATGGGGGCTGGGCGATGCCGAGGCGCTGGGCGGCCCGGCCGAAGTGCAGCTCCTCCGCGACGGCGACGAAGTACCGCAGCTCGCGCGTCTCCATGCCGCCACCGTAGCGCGGATTCATACCCGTCCGGTATCGCCGCGCACCCAGACGGTGTTGGTCCGCGCACGGGGACGGGGCCAGGATCGAACCATGAGCGAACGGACGATCGCGCTGGTCACCGGCGCGAACAAGGGCATCGGGTACGAGATCGCGGCCGGGCTGGGGGCGCTGGGCTGGAGCGTCGGCGTCGGCGCCCGCGACCCCGAGCGGCTCGAGGAGGCGGTGGGCAAGCTGCGGGCGGCGGGCGTGGACGCGTTCGGGGTGCCGCTGGACGTCACCGACGACGCGAGCGTGGCCGCCGCGGCGCGGCTGCTGCAGGAGCGGGGCGGGCGGCTCGACGTGCTGGTCAACAACGCCGGCATCACGGGCGGGCGGCCGCAGGAGCCGACCGTGGTCGACCCCGGCCTGGTGCGCGACGTCGTGGAGACCAACGTGATCGGCGTCATCCGGGTCACCAACGCGCTGCTGCCGCTGCTGCGCCGCTCCGCCTCGCCGCGGATCGTGAACATGTCCAGCAGCGTCGGGTCGATGGCCCGGCAGGAGGCGGCCGGCCCCGGCGAGGGGCAGGGGCCGATCTCGGCGGCGTACGCGCCCTCGAAGAGCTTCCTCAACGCCGTGACCCTGCAGTACGCCAAGGAGCTGCACGGGTCGAACATCCTCATCAACGCCGGGTGCCCGGGCTTCTGCGCGACCGACCTCAACGGCTTCCGCGGCTACCGGACCGCCGAACAGGGCGCCCAGGTCGCGATCCGGCTCGCCACCCTGCCCGACGACGGCCCGAGCGGGAAGTTCTTCGACGACGACGGCGAGGTTCCCTGGTAGGAGGCGCGGCCTGGTCGGGCGCGGCCGCGCTCGCCGCGGTGCAGCCCGTGCCCGGCGAACGCGACCGTGCGCCTGGAACTGCACATGACGGTGCCCGGCCCGCAGCGCCTGGCCGCTCCCCTGGTGCGCCGCAACCTCACCGGCGACGCGAACCGCCTTCGGACCGTCCTGTCCGGGTCGAGGTAGTTGGCTAGCCCGCCAGCGCCAGGGCGGCGAAGTCGGGGCGCTCGGATGGGCGGCCGAAGAGGTAGCCCTGCACGTAGCGGTAGCCCATGCGGTACAGCGCGTCGGCCTGTTCGTGCGTCTCGACGCCCTCGGCGATCGCGGTCAGCCCGAGGTGGTTGGACACGTCGATGAGGGCGGTCGCGATCACGGACTGCTCCCCCGGGCCGGCCACGTCGTCGACGAAGGACTTGTCGACCTTGAGCACGTCGACGGGGGCGGTGCGCAACAGGCCCAGCGACGAGTGGCCGGTGCCGAAATCGTCGAGGGCGATCCGCACGCCGAGGGCCTTCACGGCGCGCAGCGCGTCGAGCGCGGTGGAGCTGTCGAAGACCGCCGTCTCGGTCACCTCGACCGTCAGGCAGGCGGCGGGGAGGGCGGTCTCGCGCAGTACCGTCGCCACCAACGCCGGGAAGCCGGGCTCGGACAGCTGTCGGGCCGAGACGTTCACGCTGACCCGCTCGGGGGCGGCCGGGCCCAGCTCGGCCCGCCACGCCTGCAGGCGCTCGCAGGACTCCCGCAGGATCCAGGCGCCGAGCTCGACGATCAGGCCGTTGTGCTCGGCGACGGGCACGAACTCGACCGGGTTGACCAGGCCCCGCTCGGGGTGCCGCCAGCGCACCAGCGCCTCCACCGAGGACACGCGGCCCCCGGGCAGCTCCACGATCGGCTGGTACACCAGGAAGAACTGCCCGTCGTCGAGCCCGGTGCGCAGCTGCGCGCCGAGCTCGGCGTGCTCGGTGGCCCGCTCGTCGAGGATCGGCAGGTACCGCTGCTGCCGCCCGCCGTTGACCTTGGCGGCGTACATGGCCACGTCGGCCCGGCGCAGCGGCTCGAACGGGTCGGTGGTGCCGGCGCTGTCGGCCACGCCGATGCTGGCCCGCACGAGCAGCCGGTGCGACCCGGCGGACAGCGGCTGCTCGAGCGAGGCGACGACGCCGGCCACGATCCGGTCGGCGACCTCGGCGGGGGTGCGCGGCATGAGGATGGCGAACTCGTCGCCGCCGAGCCGGGCCACGGTGTCGCCCGGGCGCACGACCCGGGTCAGCCGCTCGGCGACGGCGGTCAGCAGCCGGTCGCCGACGCCGTGGCCGAGCCGGTCGTTGATGCCCTTGAAGTCGTCGAGGTCGATGAGCGCCACCTGGGCGGCCGGCCCGGTGGCCAGCTCGGCGCGGATGCCGGCCTCCAGCGCCCGCCGGTTGGCCAGCCCCGTGAGCTCGTCGCGCAGCGCCATCCGGCGCACCTGCCGGACCAGGCCCGCCATCCGCACGACGACCAGCAGGAACAGCGCGGCGGCGCAGACCCCGACGGCCAGCCACTCGATGTGGTTCGGCTCCCAGAAGCCCTGGACGACCAGCACCGCCGGGGCGAGCAGCGACGAGCAGGCCAGCGCGGCCAGCCGCACGCTCGCCGCCGGCAGGGCGTCGTCGCGGGGCGGGCCGACGGCGGCCCGGACCGAGGGGTGCAGCGCGGCGGCCGCCCAGCACAGGTATGCCAGCAGCCAGCCGGCGTCGAACAGGCCGCCGGAGTAGCCGGTGTGGGAGCTGACGACGGAGTAGGCGATGTCGGCCGTCAGCAGCGTGCACAGCGCGGTGACGAGCAGGCGGGTGCTTGCGTCGCGGCCCGCGCCCGAGACGGCCAGGCGGGCGACCAGCACCAGCAGCAGCACGTCGGCGGCCGGGTAGGCCAGCGCGATGATCCGCGTGGCGATCGGCGAGCCGCTGTCGTGGGCGATCGGCTGCATGACGAACGCCCACAGCACCAGTCCGGTGCCGGTGGCGAAGATCAGCGCGTCGACCACGGCCGGCCAGCCCGGCCCGCAGGTGCGGCGGCGGCCGAGGAGGAACACGCCGCCGAGCAGGAACGGGTACGCGCACAGGTAGAAGACGTCGGCCAGCGACGGGAACGGCTGGATGTGGGCGCCGAACTGGAAGTACGTGTAGACCCAGTCGCCGATGGACCACAGCCCGTTGCCGGCCGCGGCCAGCATCCAGGCCAGCCGGCGGGTCCGGTCGGTGCGCCGGGCCCCGGCGAGCATCGCGACGGAGGAGACGGCCCCGATCGCGTCGTAGGCGACGCTTCTGGCCAGGGAGCCCTGGGGCAGCAGGAAGTAGCCTCCGACCGCCACCGTCCCGGCGAGGAGCCACCACAGCCACCATCTGTCCCGCACCTGGTCGACATCGGCAGGGGCAGCGCCCGTCTTAGGGTGATCGGTACCATCCCGGCATGGCCCTGCTGTACCGTGCCGATCTCACTCCCGGCAAGCTCGACCTGCTCGCCCCCTGGCTGCCCGCCCGCCCCTGGTACCGCGGGCCGGCCGAGCCGCAGCTGGTCAGGGTGTCCGCGTTCCGGTTCGACGACCCCGCGGGCGCGGTCGGCGTCGAGACCATCCTCGTGCGGGCCGAGGAGGGCGGCCCGGTGTTCCAGGTCCCGCTGACGTACCGCGACGCGCCCCTGGCCGGCGCCGAGGCCTGGCTGCTGGGCACCGCCGAGCACTCCGTCCTGGGCACGCGCTGGATCTACGACGCGGCCGGCGACCCCGTCTACGCCGCCGCGCTCACCGCCGCCGTCCTCACCGGCGGCACCGAGGCCCGCGAGGAGATCTCGGTCGACGGCACCCTGCAGCCGCGCACCCCGGCGATGTCGGTCCGCGGCACCGGCGCGGCCGGCACGCCCGTCCCGCCGATCACGGCCGTCACCGCCGTCGCGGAGGCCGACCCGACCGTCATCACCACCGACGGGCCCGAGCTCGCCCTGGTCCGGGTGCTCGACGGCGGCCCGCACGCCGATGGCCCGGCCCTGCTGTGGGGCGACCGGGCGCTGGCGCTAGTTCGTGACATTTAAAAAGTCCCGAAAGTCGGTACAGTCCCTGGCATGACCGTCGACCGGGCGGTAGCCCCCGCCGCCCTCGGGCGGGCCGTGCTGCTCGGCAACGGCGCCACCACGCTGACCGCGGGGGGCACCGGGCTGCGCCTCGCCGCCGACCCGGGCCCGCCGCTGCTGGCCGCCGGCACCGCCGCCGCGGCCACCGCGGCCGGCCTGACCGCGCTGGCCTGGAACCCGTACGTCGTGCGCCACCCCGTCCCGGTCCTGCTCGCCGACACCTTCGCCGTCCTGGCCGTGCTGGCCGCCGACCCCGGCATCGCGTACTTCTGCGCCGCCGCCGGCGCGTCCGCCCTGGCCGGCGTCGTGCTCGGGCCCCGGGCCGTGCTCGTCGGCGCCGCGCACGCCGCCCTCGGCTACGCCGTCGCCGCCCGGGTGCTGGCCGGCGCCCCCGACCACGCCGAGTTCGTGCTCGCGTTCCCGATCGCCTGCGTGCTGGCCGCCGCGGGGGCCGCCGTCGCCACCGCGGCGCTGCGCCGGCACGTCGAGCTGTCCGTGCGGGTGGTCGCCTCCGCGCAGCGGGCCGCCGCGGCCGGCGAGCGCGCCAGGCTGGCCCGCGAGCTGCACGACTCGGTGGCCAAGACGCTGCGCGGGGTCTCCTTCGCCGCCCTCGCCCTGCCGCAGAGCCTGCGCCGCCACCCCGACCTCGCCGAGCGGCTCGCCGGCACGGTCAGCGCCGGCGCCGCGGCCGCCGCCCGGGAGGCCCGCGACCTGCTCGACGGCCTGCGCGCCGACGAGCCGGACCGCGACTTCGGCGACACCCTCGCCGACCTGTGCGCACGCTTCGCCGACCGGGTGCCGGTGCGCCTGGACGCCGAGCCGCTCGACCCGCCGGTCGCGGTCCGCTACGAGCTGTGCCGCATCCTGCAGGAGGCGCTGCGCAACGCGGCCGGGCACGCCGCCGCCACCTCGGTCGCCGTCCGGGTCCGCGGCCGCGGCGGCGTGGTCGAGCTCACCGTCGACGACGACGGGCGGGGCTTCGACGTGCCGCCCGACCCGGCCGCCCTGCGCGCCCGGCACCACTACGGCATCCTCGGCATGACCGAGCGGGCCCGGTCCGCCGGCGGTTCCCTGCGAATCGTTTCGAGACCCGGCACCGGTACGTCCATCCGGGCGACGATCCCGCTGCGCACCCCGGCCCGGGCATGATCGACCGGTGCATCGACGTGCTGATCGTCGACGACAACCCGATCGTGCGGGCCGCGCTGCGCGGCTACCTCGACTCGGCCGCCGACGTGGCCGTGGTCGGCGAGGCGGCCGACGGCCTGGAGGCGCTCGCCGAGGCGCGGCGGGCCGCCCCCGCCGTCACGCTGCTGGACCACCGCATGCCGGTCGCCGACGGGCTCTCCGTACTGGCCGACCTGTCCCGCCTGACCTCGGTGCTGGTCCTCACCAGCGACCCCGACCCGGACCTCATCGCCCGGATGCTGCACGGCGGCGCCCGCGGGTACCTCATCCACGGCGCGTTCACGCCCGGGGAGCTGCACCGGGCGGTCATCGCGGTGGCGTCGGGCTACGGCTGGCTCTCCCCGGCGGCGGCCGCGGTGGCGACGGCGTCGATGCGGGCGCGGCCGGTCGCGCGGCCCCGGCCGCGGTACGGGCTGACCCGGCGCGAGCAGGACGTGCTGGACCTGCTGGCCGAGGGGCTGTCGAACGCGGCCATCGCGCACCGGCTGCTGCTGACCGAGAAGACGGTGAAGAACCATCTGCACCGCGCGTACGCCAAGCTGCGCGTGACCAACCGGTCGGAGGCCCTGCTGCGCTGGACCGGCCGGAGTTGAGCCGTTCCCTGCGGTGGCTGGGCTGGTCCTCGCTCGCGGTGGCGGTGGCCGTGACGGTCGCGATCGTGCCGCCGATGGTGATGCCGTCGCCTGTTCCGGTCGCGCCTTCCCATGGCGTGCCGTCCGACGTCGCTTCGCCCGTCGCTTCGCCGGTTGGTTCGGCTATCGCCTCGCCGTCGTTCGCCGTGATCAGCCTGCACGCGGCCGATGACGCGAACCTCCGGAAGGGGGCTCGCGTCATCGACTGCGTTTCGTGTGACGGCGGGCGGCGGGTCGGGTACATCGGCGGACCCAACACGCTCGCCATCCGGGTGGCCGGCGTGCCCGCCGCCGGCGAGCGGACGCTGACGATCGTGTACGAGACGCAGGACCCGCGCACGCTGCGGATCGCCGTCAACGACGGCCCGGTGCACACCATGTCGCTGGCCGGGGCCGGCGACTACCTGATCCCGGCGCGCACCGAGCTGACCGTGTTCCTGCCCCGCGGTACCAGCTGGATCCGGTTCTTCAACGAGAACGGACCGGCGCCGGACATCAACCGCATCGAGCTGCGCTGAGCTAGAAGTCGCCGGCCGTGTTGCACTTGGCCTTCTGGACGATGCAGTTCTTCACCCGGTGCCCCTGGGCCGCGTTGTCCCAGGCGAGGAACGCGTCGCCGTGGATCGACGAGGCCATGCCGGACGACAGCGTGAACCCGTCGGCCGTCCCGCTCGCCGGGTAGGCCAGCAGGAACGAGATCGACGGGATCGCCACCGGGTAGGCCCCGCCGCACGCGCCGTTGTACGTGTACGCCACGTGCGACTTGTGGTCCGGGCTGTCCAGGTGCACGCCGTCCCAGCAGTCCGGGAAGACCAGCTGGAACATAAGCGTCGCGCCGGGCGCGCACAGCGGCCAGTTCCCGTCGGCGCTGCGCCCGACCTCCCCGCCGGGCCCGGCGCAGTAGAACTGGTTGACCGAACCGGCGGGCGTCGCCTGCTGCAGCTTGGCGTCCCCGGCGATCATCCGGAAGCCCTGCGGGAACGGCACGGTGCCGGTCGGGTCGCTCAGCCGCGAGCCGTAGTACACGACCACGGCCTTGGGCTCGACCACCGCCCCGTGCTCGTACAGCGTCGGCACCCAGTACGCCGAGAGGTCCGGCGCCGGCGCGCAGCTCGTCCCCGCGTTGGCGAGCAGGGAGTCGGCGGTCGAGTACGCGTTCGTGGAGTGGTTGCCGATGAAGCTGTGCATGTGCGAGGCGCCCGGCAGCCCCGGGAACACGATGGGGTCGTCCTTGTACGAGTGGCTGTAGGTGCAGGAGGCGTTGAACTCCGACACCCGCACCGCGTTCGCCGGCGCCGGGTCCATCGCCATGGCCCGGAACTCGGCCAGCTGCGCGTTCCACTTCGCGGGGTCCACGCTGACCCATCCGGGCGGCGTCGACGCGGTCGCCCCGGCCGTGAAGGAGAACCAGTTGATGTTCACGAAGTCCCGGCCGCCGGTGGTGTTGCGCATGACGGCGAACACGGTCTGCGGCCCCACCGGGTGGCTCGCCGCGGTGGCGGTCAGCGTGGCCCAGGACTGCCAGCCGCCGGTCGGCGCGACCGTGAACTGGACGAGCAGGGGCCCGGTCTGCGAACCGGTCCGCAGCTCGATGGTGCCCGTCCCGCCGGTGCCGGCCGACGCGACCCGGGCCGCGATGCTCAGCGCGCCGGCGGGGCCGAGGTCGACCCCGTCGTAGCGCAGCCAGTCCCCGTCGGCGAGGTAGCCGACGTCCTGCCCGCCGCCGGTGTCGACGGTGGTCTCCACTTGCGCTCCCGACTGTGCGGCGAACGCCTCCGCCTGAACGGTCACCGACGTGGCGGCGCCGGCCGTCGTCATCACCATGGCGGCGGTGACCACGAGGGCGGCCGCCGCCACGGTGAGACCTTTGAGATGTCGCACGAGATTCTCCCCACTGACGCTGGTGAATGTGGTGAGGGCTCGCACACCCTAGGGCCGACCGGCTGGGCCTGAAGACCCAGGCCGGGGGCCCAATTCCTGGGTCATTCCACGGTGAAGTCGGCCATCATCGCCATGTCCTCGTGCTCCAGGTTGTGGCAGTGCAGCATGAAGGTGCCGGTGTAGTCGGTGAACCGGACCGCGATCTCGACCGCCTCCGACGCACGCAGGTCCACGGTGTCCTTCCAGCCCGAGTCGTACGGCCCGGGCTCGGCCGCGTTGCGCGAGACCACCTGGAAGTGGTTGAGGTGCAGGTGGATCGGATGGTGGAAGTCGGTGACGAACCGCCACCGCTCCACCTCCCCCAGCCGCGGCCGGGCCAGCGCCCGCCCCGGCCGGTACTCCAGGTCGTTGATGCGCCACATGCCGTTCGCGGCCCGGTTGAACCGGAACGTGCGGGTGCGCACGGCCGGCGGCAGCGGCCCGGCGCCGGCGCTGAGCCGGTCCGGCACCCCCGAGTCGTCCCCGCGCCCGCCGCCGGTGACGTCGAAGCGCATGACGTCCCCGCCGTCGCGGTCCACCAGCCGCACCCTGGTCCCCGGCCGGTACCGCCCGAAGTCCACCACCACGTCGAACCGCTCGGCCGGCGCCACCTCGAGCGTGTCGTGCCTGACCGGCTTCTCCAGCAGCCCGCCGTCGCTGCCGATCTGCACGAACGCGCGCCCGCCCGGCGGCTGCGGGTCGAGCTCCAGCCGGTACCGCCGGGCGTTGGACGCGTTGAGCAGCCGCAGCCGGTAGCGGGCCGGGTCGACCTCGTGCACCGGCCACGGCAGCCCGTTGACGAGCACCACGTCGCCGAGGACGCCGTTCATGTACTCGTCGTCGCCCTCCGGATAGCGGAAGGACCCGTCCTCCTCGAAGGCCCGGTCGGTGATCATCAGCGGCAGCTCCCGCTCCCCCCGGGGCAGCGGCAGCGCGTCCTCCTCGTCGTCGCGGACCAGGTGGAAGCCGGCCAGGCCGCGGTACACGGCCGGCCCGGTGAACCCCATCCGATGGTCGTGGTACCAGAGGGTGGCCGCGCGCTGGGCCATCGGGTAGGTGTACGTCCGGCTCCCCTTGGCCACGTCCCCCATCGGCATGTCGCCGTGGTGGGCCATGGTGGTCGCCGTCTCCGGCAGCAGGTAGTCGATCGGGTACCCGTCGGCGGCCGCCGGCGTGTGCCCGCCGTGCAGGTGCACCACGGTGGCCTCGGACAGCTGGTTGCGGTGGGTCACGGCCGCCGGCCGCCCCGACCGGGAGACCACCGTCGGGCCGGGGAAGCTGCCGTTGTACGTCCAGGCGCGGGTCGTCAGCCCCGGCAGGATCCGCAGCTCGGCCTCGCGCTGCACGATCTGGTCGCCCTGCAGCACCGGCGGGACGACCAGTCGCGCCTCGAACGGCTTGGGCAGCGGCGCCCGGCTGCGCAGCAGCTTCCCGGGCCGCTTCGGCTCGAATATCGACCAGCCGAGCCCGGCCGCCACGAGCGCCGCCCCGCCGATCCCGAGCACCGCCCGGCGGTTCACCTTTCGTCCGTTCATGCCGGCACCTCGACCCGGTCGGTGTTCCCGGGAAGCGGGGTGCGCCAGGCCCAGGCGGCCGCGTGCGTCAGCCCGACCACCATCGCCACCCCGAAGGGCACGTGCAGCTCCAGGATCCGGAACACGCCGAGCACCCCCTGCAGCGCCAGCACCAGCGGCAGCGCGATCGCCTCGCGCAGCAGGCTGGCCGGCCGGTTGCGCCGCCCCGGCAGCAGCGCGACCACCAGATGCACCAGCGCGAGCAGCACCATCGAGAAGCCGACCGTCATGTGCCAGGTCAGCGCGACGTAGTGCCCGCTGAGGAAGCTGCCGGCCAGCAGCACCTGCGCGACGGCGAGCGCGGCGAGCGCCGCCGTGGTGCCCCGCATCACCATGTGGACCGTTCGTTCGCTCATGCCCGGCCATGCTGCCCCGCCGCGGCGGCCCGGTCGTCAGACCGCGGGCGCGTTTCACTACCACGCTGGTAGTACGTCGCGCCTACGCCCCCGACCCGACGCGCGGCCGGGCCCGATCGCCTACCGTCGAACCATGAACGCGCGGGCATGGCGGGACGTTGGGCTGGGGGCGGTGGTCGCCGTGGTGGCGGTCGCCGGCGCGATGACCGCCCCGCCGGCCCGCACCGCCCTGGACGGCCGGGGCGTGGCCCTGCTGATCGCCGCCGGGCTGCTGCTGGCGGTGCGCCGCCGGTACCCGCGGGCGGTGGTGTTCGCGGCCGCCGGGTGCCTGCTGGCGTACCTCCTCCTGGGCTTCCCGGGCGTGGGCCCCGCCCTGCCGGTGCTGGTCGCCCTCCACTACGTCGTCAGCCAGGGCGCCCGCCCCGTCGCCGCCGTCACGGTCCTGACCATCCTCGTCGTCGGCGTGGCCGGCGAGCTGCTGAGCACCGGCGCCCACCCGCCCGACGTCGTCCAGCGCTGGTTCCTGCTCATCGGCTGGATGGTCGCCGCCAGCGCCATGGCCGAGATGACCCGCCACCACCGCGCCTACCTCGCCGAGGTCGAACAGCGCGCCGCCGAGGCCGAGCGCACCCGCGAGGAGACGGCCCGCCGCCGGGCCGACGAGGAGCGCCTGCGCATCGCCCGCGAGCTGCACGACTCCCTGACCCACAGCATCTCCATCATCAAGGTCCAGGCCGGCGTGGCCGTACACCTGGCCAGGAAACGAGGCGACGAGATGCCCGACTCGCTCGTCGCCATCCAGCAGGCCAGCACCGACGCGATGCGCGAGCTGCGCAACACGCTGGAGGTCCTGCGCACCGACGAGACCTGCAACGGCCTGGACCGTCTCGACCTGCTGGTCGACGGCGCCCGCCAGGCCGGCGTCCCGGTGACGGTCCGCATCGAGGGCCCGCGCCGCGACCTGCCCTCCGAGGTGGACGGCGCCGCCTACCGCATCGTGCAGGAGGCCCTGACCAACGTGGCCCGCCACGCCGGCCCGGCCACCGCCGCCGTCTCCATCCACTACGGCGAGTCGGCCCTGACGGTGAGCATCGACGACGACGGCCGGGGCGCTGCCGCACACACCCCGGGCGTGGGCCTCACCGGCATGCGCGAGCGCGTGACCGCCCTCGGCGGCCACCTGCACGCCGGCCCCAGCACCTCGGGCGGCTTCCGCGTCCGAGCCGAGCTTCCCTTGGGGGTCGCCGCATGATCCGCGTGCTGCTGGCCGATGACCAGGCGCTCATCCGCGCCGGCTTCCGCGCCCTGCTCAGCGCCGAGGACGACATCGAGGTCGTCGCCGAGGCCGCCGACGGCGACCAGGCCGTGACCCTCGCCGCCGCCCACCACCCGGACGTGGCCCTCGTCGACATCCAGATGCCCGGCGTCGACGGCATCGAGGCCACCCGCCGCATCGCCGGCGACCCGGCCCTGGCCGCGGTCCACGTGGTGATCCTGACCAACTACGGCCTGGACGAGTACGTCTACGCCGCCCTGCGCGCCGGCGCCGCCGGCTTCATGGTCAAGGACACGGAACCGGCCGACCTCCTGCACGGCGTGCGGGTCGCGGCCCGCGGCGACGCCCTGCTCTCCCCCGCCATCACCCGCCGCCTGATCGGCGAGTTCGTCTCCCGCCCCCCGCGAGGCCCCCAGGCCGGCGCCCTGGCCGCCCTGACCAACCGCGAGCGCGAGGTGGTCGCCCTGGCCGCGAGGGGCCTGTCCAACGACGAGATCGCCGAGCAGATGGTCATCAGCCTGGCCACCGCCAAGACCCACGTCAGCCGCGCCATGACCAAACTCCACGCACGGGACCGCGCCCAGCTGGTCGTCTTCGCCTACGAGTCAGGTCTGGTCACCGTCTGACCACGACCCGCAAACTCGATCGCCCGGCCGAATCGGCCCGTGCGATGATCGGCGCCTGGGTCGCTAGCTCAACTGGTAGAGCATTCGGCTGCGTAGCGCGTCCGCTCTCCGCCTGCGCGGGCATGGAGGCGCTTCCTTCTCCTTTTGGACCGAAGGGTTCGGGGTTCAAGTCCCCGGCGGCCCACGCTGTGCTTCTGCGGCTTCGGCGCGGCGGGGGGGTCCCACCCCGCACCCCCTGGCCGCTGCGCGGCCAGATCGCCGTGTGCTCGGCGGGCAACAGTGCCCTGTGCCGAAGCCGGACGAGCCATCGCCTCATCCTCCCGGCGGGCTCACGTCACTTCCGCCGTTCTTACCTCAACCGCCGCGCCGGCCGGAGCCGGGTCCTCCACGATCATGAGGCTTCGCGCTCAGGCATCGTTCGCGCGGGCTCGTTGCAGCGGGAGCCGGAAGCCGACGATGATCAGCCAGGCCAGCCCGGTGAAGCGAGCGACCGGCAGCAGGTAGGCGGCGTTGTCGACCAGCAGCGCCAGCGTGGCCACCTCGGCAACTGCCGCGATGACCAGACCGGTCCACGCGAGCCAGGCCGGCAGCAGCCGCGCGAGCAGGCCCGGAACGGCCACGCCGGCGATCAGCAGACCCAGCGGGACGACGTGGCCCGGTCCGCCGGCCGCGAAGTTGAGGTATTGCAGTCCGCGCACCAACGCCGGTTCGTCGAGCACCTCCTGCCGCGACAGGGTCCAGGCGAGCAGCCCGGACAGTGCCAGGAAGCCCGACGACAGGATGCCACCGACGAGCGCGATGGTGGCCCCGGGCGCCCGGATGCCGAGCTGGTGCAGGCGGGCCGAGGCCGTCGCGGCGTAGATCGCCAGCGGGATCGCGGCGCCGAACTGCAGCGCACCGCCGATCTGGACCGCGAGGCGGTGGTCACGGAAGTACGCCAGGATGTCGGGCGTCGCGCCGAACGGCGAGGGATATGGCTTGCCGTCGGCAAGCACGGTGCCGAGGATCAGTCCGGCGAGGAACAGCCCGGTGAACACCACCGCGAGGATGCCCAGCGGTGGGCCGCCCTGCGCGGGTCGACGCCGGGTCTCGGTGCTGGCGACGCTGGTCATACGATCACCCGCCCGCCGGTCAGGTCGAGCGTCACGCCCGTGATCCAGGACGCCGAGCCCGACGCCAGGAAGAGCACGGCCTCGGCGACGTCCTCCGGCCGGCCGATGCGGCCGAGCGGGAAGGACCCGGCAAGCTCGTCGAGCTGCTCCGCCGTCATGAACTGTTGCATGCGGTCGTTGAGCACCGCGGAGGGCGCCAGGCAGTTGACCCGGATGCCGTGCCGGCCGACCTCGTTGGCGAGGTGCTTGGTGAACATGACCACGCCGGCCTTGGCCGCCGCGTAGGCGGCGCTGGCGCGGCTGGGGTGCCGGCCCGCGGCCGACGCCATGGTGATGATCGCGCCGCTGCGCCGTTCGATCATGCCGGTTAGCACCTCGCGCACGGCGAGGAACACCGACGTCAGATCCGACTCCAGCGTCGAACGCCAGCGGTCGGCGTCGAGCTCCTGGGTCGGCACGGGCTGGCCTTGGCCGCCGGCGAAGGGCGCGAGGATGTCGATCGGCCCGAAGCCGGCCTCGACGTCCGCGCAGATCCGCCGCACGACGTCGACGTCGGTGACGTCGCCCGGCACGGCCATCGCCCTGCCCCCATCGTCGTTGATGCGCCGCACGACGCGGTCGACCGCGTCCGTGTCACGCCCGTTGACCGCGACGCTGACGCCGTTGGCGGCCAGGGCATCGCAGGTGGCGGCGCCGATTCCCCGCGAGCCGCCGGTCACGAGCGCGACCTTGCCCGCCAGATCGGGATGACTGGTGCAGTTCATGGTGCCATCCGTTCTCTCGATCGAATAGTTCTGTTGAGTGAATCGTTCAGCTTCGAGTACCATAGCGCCATGAGTTCACGCCGGCAACCCACCCCGAGGGGAGCGGCCTTCCTGCTCGCCCAGATCGGCGCGCACGCGGCCGAGCGGTTCGCGCAACGGGTTCAGCAGCTCGGGCTGACACCGCCTGACGTCGGGTTGCTGCGCATGATCGCGGCGCAGCCCGGGCGCAGCCAGCAGTCGGTGGCGGTCGACCTCGGGGTCGTGCCGAGCCGCGTCGTCGCCCTGGTCGACAACCTCGACCACAAGGGGCTCGTCGAGCGGCGACCCGGCGAGACGGACCGCCGCCACCACGCCCTGCATCTCACCGCCGAGGGAGAGCAGTTGATGATGGAGATGCGCACCATCGCCTCCGCCCACGACGACGACATCTGCGCAGCGCTGAACGGCGAGGAGCGCGTCCAGCTCGCCGGCATGCTGCAGCGCATCGCCGAACAGCAGGGGCTCACGCCGGGGGTGCACCCCGGATTCCGCCACCTGGGTGCGCGCCGCAGACCCAACGCCGAGGACGGTGCCGTTGCGGCAGACGGCCCACGGCGCACGGCCGGGCCACGCAGCCGGACCGGACCGGCCGACGGACCCAATCCCCGGGAACGGTAGGGCCGACGACGGGCCGCCGCTCGCCCTCGGTCTCGCCCCGACATCGGCTCGCGGCACGCTCGCCTCTGGTTACGCTCGGCGCAGGTTGGTCCCCGCCGCCAAGGTGCGCTGGATTCGCCTGCTGGCGGCCGCGTTGTTGCTGGCCACGCCCCTCGTGGCGGACGATCAACGCGATCAGCGACAACCCCGAGTACTTCCGGACGCTGCAGAACCTCGGCGCCGTGATCGAGGCGCACACGATCACGCACACCAAGCTGTCCGGTCTGTCGTACGACGCGCAGCGGCGGGAGATCTGCGGCTCGGCCGACCGGCTCGGCGAGCTCTACGGCCGGCGGCCGGTGCTGTTCCGGCCGCCGTTCGGCGAGAAGGACACGACGACGCTGCGCGCCGTGCGCGACTGCGGGATGAAGGCCGCGATCATCCTCATGCACTTCCGCGACCAGTTCGTCGAGGACTTCATCGCCGCGCTCCAGGGCATCAAACGGGCCGGCCTGACGCCCGCGCGGCTGGAGGACTACTAATCCTGATCTGTCGCCGCGCGTCAGGTGATGTCGTCGAAGCGGCGCTCCAGCGGCGTCGGCGCGGCCACCGGGGCCGCCGCCTCGACCGGCTCCACGTCGTAGTCGTCCAGAGCGGAGGTCTCGTCGTCGCCGATGTTCGCGTAGGACGGGCGGTTGCGGCCCCGTCGCTTGTCGTTGACCAGCGCGAAGGCCACTGCCCCGAAGTACAGCAGCGACATGCACAGCGCCAGGAACGTCATGCCGAACGGGTCGGCCGTCGGGGTGGCGATGGCGGCGAAGACGAAGAAGATGAAGACCGCGATGCGCCACCAGCCCAGCAGGCGCTTGCCGCTGGCGATGCCCGCGATGTTGGCCAGCATGATCCCCAGCGGGAACTCGAAGGCCACGCCGAACACCAGCATCATGCCGGTGACGAAGTCGACGTACGCCATCGCCTCGAGCATGATCGACGTGTTCGGGTTGATGAAGCCGATGAGGAACTCGAGGCCCTTCGAGACCACGATGAACGCGAGCACCGCGCCGGCCGCGAACAGCGGCGCGGCGAGACCGGCGAACACGTAGGCCCACCGGCGCTCGCTGCGGTGCAGGCCCGGGGCGACGAAGGCCCACAGCTGGTACATCCAGAACGGCGACGAGACGATCAGGCCAGACCACAGCGAGATCTTCAGCGTCAGCAGCAGCGGGTCGGTGACCTTGAGGGCCACGAACTCGCACCGCCAGCCCTGGGGCAGGACGCCGTTGTTCGCCGCGGTCGCGTTCTTCAGCGAGATCTGGCAGTACGGGTCCTGGAGGATCTTCAGGACCCAGGTGTGCAGCAGGTACCCGACGATCAGGCCGAGGACGATCGCGACGGATGCCCGGAAGAGCCTCGTGCGCAGTTCCCGCAGATGCTCCATGAGGGCCATGGAGCCATCTGCGGCGTGCTGGATGTTCGACGGCTGCTTGTCACGCCGCCGGGCGAGGACGCTCACGACCCGAGCGCGCCTCAGCGCTCACGGGCGTGATCGACCAGGTCCGCCTGCGGCTTCGGCGACGGCTGGTCGTCGACGATCTGGCCGCTGAGCGGCGCCCGGCCCGGCTGCGCCTCGGCCTTGGCGTCGGCGTCCTCGTCCGCGAGGCCCTTCGTCTCGGCCTTGATGATCCGCATCGAGCGGCCGAGCGAGCGCGCCGCGTCCGGAAGACGCTTGGCGCCGAACAGCAGGATCAGTACCACCGCCAGGACGATGATGTGCCACGGCCTAACTGCACCCATGTGAAGCCACCTCACTGAAAATTGCCTGGGGTCCCACCCATGCCGGAGTGGGACCCCAGGATCGGTATGGCTGTTGCTTACTTGCGACCGGAAGTGTTGATGCGCTCCAGGGTGCTGCAGCCCCGCCAGACCGTGTTCGCGGACCCGGGCGGGTTGAGCGTCAGGTCGCCGGCGTCGTCGTGCTCCAGGAAGAACCGGTAGTCCCGGAGGTCCTTGATCGCGGACAGCGCGCGGGTCCAGTCGACGTCGCCCTTGCCGGCGTCGGCGAACCGGAACTTCTTGCCACCCGCCCGGGTGCCGGCGGCCGCCGTGCGGTTACCGTTCGGGTCCCACTTGATGTCCTTGATGTGGAACGCGACGAAGCGGTCCCCGTGGTTCTTGATCCACCAGTACGGGTCCTCGCCGGCGACCGAGACCCAGCCCAGGTCGACCTCGAACTTCACGTACCGGGGGTCGGTGTTCTCGAGCAGGACGTTGTACAGCGGGACGCCGTTGTCGAGCATGAACTCGCGGTCGTGGTTGTGGTAGAAGAAGCCGCCGAAGCCCTGCGAGACGGCGTGCTCGCCGCACTGGTTGAACGCCTCGGCCATGGCCTTGAAACCGTCTTTGGTGTAGTCGCCGGCGCCGGGACCGGGGAAGCCGATCTGGCTGCCGGTCCCGACGTACGGGAACCTGCCCAGCGTCTGGGCGTCCTGGAAGATCTGCATCCGGCCCTCGTAGCTCATCCACGGGTTCGGGAGGTTGAGCGCGCGCGGGCCGAAGTGGTTGCTGACGATGCGGAGCCCGTAGGACTCGACGATGGACTTGAGCTGGGCCGTCGTCTTGGCGTAGTAGTCGCCGGCGAGCTCGAGCTCCCGGACGCCGGCGTCGTGGACCGCCTCCAGGGACAGCTCGAGGTTCTTGTAGTCGCTGCCGATCAGCTGGCGGACGGTGAAGATCTGCAGGCCGACGCGGTCGGCCGGGATCACGTTCGGCCCGCCTGCGGGCTGGCCCGCCGACGAGGGTGCAAGGGCGGAGGCTGGGCTCGCAGCGGCGGCGACCGCTCCCGCGGCCAGCACGCCGGCGCCGGCGCCGAGCATGGCGCGGCGACTCAGCTTGTTTTCCATTGGTCCTCCTTCGGGTGTTCGCGCGGCCCAGCGTCCGCCGCGGTAGCGGACGGAGGGGGGTGTAAGGGCGGGGGCTCCTCGATGGCCGCGCATTGACGACCCTAGGGCGGCGGCGGAACATTTGACAAGAGTCAGACAGAAGTCCGTGATCCGGATGCATAAGTTGTCTGATTGGCGGCATAAAGCCTGGCCGTTGGTCGGCCGTCAAGCAGAAGTTGCCTGCAGGGCAACGGGATCGCCTCTTGCGCCGTCATATGATTCACTTCGACCATGCCCCAGCCCCCACCCCCGCCACGTGCGTCGGCTCATCGCGGCGCGGCGGCCACTGGCGAGCACACCGGGCCCGGGTCCGGGGCTCCCGGTGCCGGGGAACTCCTGCAGTTCCTTCGCGACGGGCAGCCCCGGACCCGCGCCGAGCTGTCCAGACTCACCGGGCTGGCCCGGTCCACCGTCAGCCTCCGCGTCGACGCCCTGCTCGCCAGCGGCCTGCTCGCCCCCTCGGGCGAGGCGGCCTCGACCGGCGGCCGCCCTCCGACCAGGTTCGCGTTCAACCCGAAGGCTCGGGTCGTCGTCGGCGTCGACCTCGGGGCGACCCACGGTCGTGTCGCGCTCACCGATCTCACCGGCCGCCCCCTGTCCGAGGTCGCCGAGCACGTCGACATCTCGGCGGGCCCGATCACGGTCCTCGACTGGGTCGTCGCGACGACCCGGCGGCTGCTCGACGAGGCGGCCCGGGACGTCGAGGACCTCGTCGGCATCGGGATCGGCCTGCCCGGCCCGGTCGAGCACTCCAGCGGCAGGCCGATGCGCCCGCCCATCATGCCGGGGTGGGACGGCTTCGACGTGCCCGGACACCTGCGGCGCCATTGGGACGTGCCGGTCCTCGTCGACAACGACGTCAACATCATGGCGCTCGGCGAGCACGTGATGGCCCACCCCGAGCTCGACCACCTCCTGTTCGTCAAGGTCGCCACCGGCATCGGCGCCGGGATCATCAGTGGCCGCCGCCTGCTGCGGGGCGCGGTCGGCGCCGCCGGCGACCTCGGCCACGTGGCGGCCCCCCACGCCCCCGACGTCATGTGCACCTGCGGCAACACCGGATGCCTCGAGGCCGTCGCGAGTGGCCGCGCGATCGTCGGGCACCTCGCCGCGGCCGGGGTGCCGGCAACGACGAACAGCGATGTCGTCGCGCTCGTCTGCGGTGGCAACATCGCTGCCGCGCAGGCGGTACGTCAGGCTGGGCGCACGATCGGCGAAGTCCTCGCGACGTGCGTGAGCCTGCTCAACCCCGAGCTCGTCGTCATCGGTGGTTCACTGGCCCAGGCCGGCGAGAGTCTCATCGCCGGGGTGCGGGAGGTCGTGTACGGCCGCTCGCTCCCGCTCGCCACCGCCCGCCTGCAGATCGTGCCCGCGACGACCGGCCCGCAAGCCGGCGTCATCGGCGCGGCGACGATGGTCATCCAGCACGCCCTCGCCGCCGATCGCATCGACGAGGCGCTCGCCGGCGCCTGAACCCGAGCACCGCCAGCGGTCCGGCGAGGCCCGTTGCACACATCAGCGCGCTAGCGAGAGCAGCTAGCAAGAGCAAGGGAAGGGGCCGGCACATGGGCTTGGACAACCTCGGCGGCTGGGAGTTCGTCGTGATCATCCTGGTCGGGCTGTTCATCTTCGGCCCCGACAAGCTCCCGAAGGCGATCAGCGACGGCGTGAAGATGCTGCGCCAGGTCCGCCAGATGGCCCGCAACGCGACCGGCGACCTGAGCAAGGAGCTGGGCACCGACATTCAGCTCGAGGATCTGAACCCGAAGAACTTCGTGCGCAAGCACCTGCTGAGCGAGGAGGACGAGGCCGCGCTGCGCAAGCCGCTGCAGGGCATCTACGACGACGTGCGCGGCGTCGCCGACCAGGTGAAGCGCGACGCCGAGTCGGCCGCATCGGCCGCGAAGTCGGTCACCGCGCCGGGAACCACTCCGACCCCTGCCCCGGCCCCCGCCGCACAGCCGGTCCCCCGCGTCTCACTGGACGACGTCACCTGAGGTTGCCCGGACCCGGCGCGAACGAGGCGGCTTCGAGGGTCCGGTCTTTGCCCGCGGACGGCGCGACCAGGGTGTTACGATCGGCGCGCACCGCGGGCGCAGGCGCTGTGACAGCGCGCGGACGGGCGGAACGACGGTGCTCGGCGATGTCCTTGCCGCGAGCGGATGTCCACATCGGACAACAGATCCGCCGCCGGCTGCGCCGATCTACCGGAGACATCTGCGATGACGATGCATGCCGACGACGCTCAACTGCGCCGTCACCTCCGCGACGCCGAGGTTCCCGCGCTCCTGATGACGGTGGCGCACCTGACCGGCGACACCTCGATCCTGCGCGACGACCTCCGCACCGACGGCTGGCTGTTCCTGCCCCAGGGCGGGCTCACCGCCCGGCAGCGGGAGGAGGCGCGCACGCTCGCGGCCGGCGTGCTCGCCCGGCTGGGCGACGGGGCCCCGCTGCCGCCGCCGGACGCGCCGACGCTGCGCCGGATCACCGGCTGGGCCCTGGGCGTGGACACGGCCGACCTGGCACCGATGCTGGCCGAGGAGATCGTGCTGCCCGGCGCGGATCCCAGGGCGCCCGGCTGGAGCCGCGACGACCTGCCCGGCGCGCCGGACGTCGAGGTCGCCGTCGTCGGCGCCGGGATGAGCGGGCTGCTCGCCGCGCACCGGCTGACCCAGGCCGGGGTGCCCGTCACCGTGTACGAGAAGAACGGCGACGTCGGCGGCACCTGGTTCGACAACACGTACCCGGGCTGCCGGGTCGACGTCGCCAGCCAGCTGTACAGCTACTCCTTCGCGCAGCGCACCGACTGGCCGTACCACTTCAGCACCCACGAGAGCCTGCGGCAGTACTTCACCGAGTTCGCCAAGCAGCACGGCCTCTACGAGCGCATCCAGTTCGACACCGAGGTCCGCGCGGCCGTCTGGGACGAGGCGGCGGGCCGCTGGCGGCTCACCCTGGCCACGCCCGACGGCGAACGCACCGTCACCAGCACCGTGCTCGTGACGGCCGTCGGGCAGCTCAACCGGCCCTGCCTGCCCGGCATCCCGGGACGCGACGAGTTCGCGGGCGCGGCGTTCCACTCCGCCCGGTGGGATCACAGCGTCGAGCTGGCCGGACGGCGGGTCGCGGTTGTCGGCACGGGCGCCAGCGCCATCCAGTTCGTCCCCGAGATCGCCACGACGGCCGGCGAGGTGCGCATCTTCCAGCGCACGCCGCCGTGGCTGCGGCCGACCCTGAACTACCACCACCCGGTCGCCGAGGGGCTGCGCTGGTTGTACGAGCACCTGCCGTACTACATCGCCTGGCACCGCTTCTGGCTGCTCGCGCCGGGGCTGCACCGCGTGCTGGAGGGCTGGGTCGTCGACCGGGACTACCCGCCCACCGAGCGGGCCGTCTCGGCGATGAACGAGGCGCTGCGCGCGACGCTGAGCGGCTACATGCGGGGCCAGCTCGCCGGCCGCCCCGACCTCGAGCCGCTGGTGATCCCCGACTACCCGGTCGGCGCCAAGCGGATCCTGCGCGACAACGGCGCATGGATCGCCACGCTCAAGCGCGACAACGTCCGGCTGGTGGGCGAGCGGATCGAGCGGATCACGCCGGGCGGCATCCGGACCGCGGACGGCGCCGAGCACCCCGCCGACGTCATCGTCTACGGCACCGGCTTCGCCGCCTCGGAGTTCCTCGCGCCGATGTCGGTCACCGGCCGCGGCGGCGCCGACCTGCGCCGGTCCTGGAACGGCGACGCCCGCGCCTATCTCGGCCTGACCGTGCCCGGCTTCCCGAACCTGTTCTGCCTCTACGGGCCGAACACGAACCTCGCGGGGCACGGCGGCAGCATCATCCACATGTCCGAGTGCGCCGTCACCTACCTGCTCGACGCGGTGCGGCACCTGCTCGGCGCGACGCACCGGGCGGTCGAGGTGCGCCGCGAGGTCTGCGACGCCTTCAACGCCGAGGTGGACGCGGGCAACGCCGAGCGCGCCTGGGGCTTCTCGAAGACCGGCGGCTGGTACGTCAACCGCGCCGGCCGGTCGGCGCAGAACTGGCCGTTCCCGCCGCAGGAGTACTGGCGGCGCACCCGGCGGTTCGATCCGGCGGAGTACCTGCACCTGCCGTGACCGCCCGGATGACCTCGCCGGCGTCGCGCAGCGCACGGACGCCCTCGGGCAGGATCGGGTGGTACCACTGCCAGACATGGAACATGTGCGGCCAGTGGTGCAGGACGGCCCGCCCGCCGGCGGCCCGGATGCCGTCGACGAGCCCCATCGCGTCGTCGAGCAGCACCTCCTGGCCGCCGGCCTGGACCAGCACCGGCGGCAGGCGGGCGAGGTCGCCGAAGAGGGGCGAGAGCTCCGGCCGCCGCGGATCGGCGCCGCCGGCGTACCGGGCGGCCATTGCCCGGAGGTCGTCGGTGGCCAGCACCGGGTCGGCCGCCGCCAGCTCCCGATGGCTGCGGGAGGAGCAGGTCAGGTCGGTCCACGGCGACAGCAGCACCAGCAGGTCCGGCGGGCGGCTCCCGTCGTCGCGCACGCGCATCGCCACCGACAGGGCCAGGCCGGCGCCGGCCGAGTCCCCGGCGACGACGAGCGGGCTGTCCGGCGCCGCGGCCCGGATCGCCCGGAGCGCGGCGAGGCCGTCGTCGACCGCGGCCGGGAACGGATCCTCGGGGCCTCGGCGGTAGTCCAGCACCAGGCAGGCGGCCCCGGCGGCGTCCGCCAGTAGCCCCGCCAGGTGCAGGTGGGTCCGGGCCGAGCCCAGGCAGTAGAAGCCGCCGTGCAGGTAGAGCAGGACGGGCCGGTTCCCGGCGGGGCGGCGGATCCAGATCCCGGAAGCCGCCCCGACCGGTACCACCTCCAGATCGGCCGGCGCCGCCGCGAACGCCTCGGCGGCCCGCTCGTAGGCGACCCGCCACTGCGCGAGGGTGCCCGGACGGCGCAGGGCGGCGTGCCGCAGCATCTGCCGCACCAGCGCCGCGTTCGGCGACGGAAGGTCCGGCACGACCATGTCCGGGTACGGCATCGACGTCACTGCGCCGTGTATCCGCCGTCGGTGGCGAAGTACGAGCCGGTGGTGTTGGACGCGCGGTCGGAGGCGAGGAACGCGATCAGCTCGGCGACCTCCTCGGTGCGGCCCAAGCGGCACGACGGGTGCAGGTAGGCCACCCCGGCGGCGCCCTCCTTGCTCAGCATGGGCGCCTGGATGAAGCCCGGCCCGACGCTGTTGACCCGGATGCCGTGCCTGGCGTACTCCAGGGCGGCGGTCTTGGTCATGCCGACGACGCCGTGCTTGGCCGCCACGTAGGCCACCGACCGCGGGAAGCCGACCGACCCCATGACCGATGCCACGTTGACGATGGACCCGGCACCGTTGCCGAGCATGGCGGGGATCTCGGCCCGCATCGAGTAGAACACCCCGTCGAGGTTGACCGCGATCACGTCGTCCCAGCCGTCCAGCGGGTACTCCCCGGTGAGGGCCCGCGGCCCGCCGATGCCGGCGTTGTTCACGGCGACGTCGAGCCGGCCGAACGCGTCCACCGCGGCGGCCACCATCGCCTCGCACGCCTTGGGATCGCGCACGTCGACCCGGTGCGCCACGGCGGGCTTGCCGATGGCCTCGGCGACGCGCGTCGCCGCGTCGAGGTCCACGTCGGCGACCAGGACGCTGGCGCCACGATCGGCCAGCATCGTC
Source organism: Dactylosporangium salmoneum (assembly GCF_039532525.1). NCBI lineage: Bacteria > Bacillati > Actinomycetota > Actinomycetes > Micromonosporales > Micromonosporaceae > Dactylosporangium > Dactylosporangium salmoneum. Next base: position 4,080 of record NZ_BAAARV010000056.1, on the reverse strand, counting down.
GCGCACGCCTCGCCGATGCCCGAGCCGGCCCCCGTGACGAGCGCGGCCTTGTCCGCGAAGTCCGTCATGCTCCCACCACCATCTCCTGCGCGCCGGAGCGCGCCTTGACCGATCCGACCACGCGGCGCGCCCACGGCTGCCAGTCCTCGAAGCCGAGGAACCGGCCGAGCCGCTCGAGCTGCGGCAGCGGGTCGTCGATGATGTCCTCGTACGCCATCCTCAGCAGGCGGCGCGGCCGCGCGTCGACGATGGCCTGCTCGGCCTGGCTGGCGAGAAACGCGCACAGTCCCTGGTAACGCCGGACGTCCTCGCCGCGTTCGCGCAGCGTCTCGGCGGTCAGCCGGTCGGGCAGGTAGCGCTCCACCTCCGCCGGCACCCGCTGGCCGGGGGCGATCTCGAACGGGTCGAGGCCGTACCGGCCGACCAGTTCCACGCGCAGCTGCATGAGCTGGAAGCAGGAGTGCCGGCTCATCGACCGGGCGGTGTCCGCCCAGTCACGCGTCAGGTAGACGACCCTCGCGTCGGGAAAGTCCTTCAGCAGGTACGGCGCGATGTTGCTGGAGCCGCCGGAGCGCTCGACCCAGCGCCGCCGGCCGGCGAGCGAGGTGAGCAGGTCCAGGAACATCCGGTGGTGCCGGGCCAGCGGCTGCTCCGGGAACGCGGGCACCAGCCCGGCGAGCATGTCGTACAGGAGGTCCGGGTCGGCCGAGATCTTCGGCAGCGTGGTCGCGAGGATCTGCGGCAGCTCGGCGAGGTTGCCGGCCCAGCGGCCGTGTGCCGGGTAGCGCACCTCGGACGGCACGAGGCCGGTCCGGAACAGGGTGGCGAGCTGGGTGCTGGGCGCGCTCAGGGCCGCCCAGTACGCCGGGCCGGTGAGCACCTTCTCCCCGGCGATCCCAGGCGTCACCCACATGAGGAACTCCTGGACTGACAGGGTGTCGGGCTGCTCGGCGATCAGGTCGGAGAGCATCGTCGAGCCGCACCGGCCCGTGTTGATGATGATGGCGTGGTCGTGGGTTGCTGGATCCATGGATGTCCCTATTGGTCAATGCAGGCCAGTTGGTGATGGTGGGAGTGCAGGCCGCCGGATTGCAGCAGCCAGGGCAGGACGATGTCGCGGACGCAGTCCGGCTGGTCGACGAGGACCGTGTGCCTCTGCCCGGGCACGGTGACGATCCGGGCCTGCGGCAGCACCCTGCGCACGTCGGGAGCGAGCTCGCCCACGGTTGCCATGCCGCCGTACACGCACAGGACCGGGCATCCGATCGCGGCGATGTCCTCCTCCGGCGGTGTCCGGCTGGCCGGCACGTCGCGCATGAGGCTGGTGCCGGTGATCACCTCGCGAATGGTCCGCGCCCGCCGGCCGAGGCCGCCGCGCCCGTCGATCCCGGCGAGCGTGTCGTCGGGCAGGTACGCGGCGGCGTTGGCGAGCCACCGCGGCATCCGCTCGCGCCACGCCGCGATGGGCGGCACGGCCTCGACCGCGACGATGGCGGCGACCCGCTCGGGGTGGCGCGCCGCGTAGCCGAACGCGATCGTGCCGCCGAACGAGTTGCCCAGCAGGACGACCGGGCCGGTGACGTCCAGCGCGGCCAGCAGCGCCGCCAGGTCGTCCACGAAGTCGTCCAGCGCGTAGCCCTCCGCCGGGCGTTCGGTGTGTCCGTGCCCGCGCAGGTCGTACATGACCACGTCGAGGCCGGCGGCCGCGAGCGGAGCGGCCAGGGTGAGGTACCAGCTGGCCAGGGTGTCCAGGGCCAGGCCGTGGATCAGCACCGCGGTCGGTGCGGTGCGCTGCGCGCCGGACGCCGGTTCGGGCGGGGCGAGCCGCTCCACGTGGACGGACAGGCCGTTGGCCAGCACCGTGCTCATGCGGGCGTGCCCACCCTGCCGGGGCCGGCGTCCGCGTTGTCCACCGAGGCGGCGATGTGCTCGACGAGCTGGCCGACCCGCAGGTGCCGGGCCGCGTCCATGTCGAGGCCGGCGATGAACTGGGCGAAGTTCACGGTGTCGCCGAACCGGGCCTGCAGGCGGCCGGCGAGCGACACCACGTCGATGCTCTCCATCTCCAGGTCGTCCTGGAAGGTGGTCGACATCGTGATCTCGCCGTCGACGCCGGAGTGGTCACGGATCGCGTACAGCATCTCGGCGACCTCGGCGAGAATCGCGGATCGGTCAGCAGGCATGGGATGTCCCTTCTGATGGTTCGGGCCGCTCTGCGCGGCCGGTTGGGTTGACGGGCTCCGGTCCCCACGTCCAGCCGACGACGTAACGCCGCGGCGGCAGGTCCTCGGGGTTGGAGATCTCTCGATGGGCGACCAGGTACACGCGGCCGGCCACCGCCACGGTGAGCCCCGCCGGCGTGGCCTCCACCACGGTGAACCGCTTGGGATCGCCGGCCAGGCCGGTGCCCTCCGCCTTGGCGGCGGCCTCCTTCGCGGTCCAGAAGCGGGCGAACCACACGTGCCGGTCCTCGCCGGTCGCCGCCGCCGACTCGAGCAGCAGCCGCCGCTCGGCGTCGGACATCACGAAGGCGATGGTGCTGTCCGTGGAGTCGGTGACCTCGGCGACGTCGATGCCCACGCCGGGAGCCTCGGGTGGCGTGCCCGGGGCGCTCGGCCTGGCGATCGCGACCGCGATCTCCGCGACGTGGGCGAGCGAGACGGTGTACTCCCGGTAGCCGCGGCCGGCGCGCGGGTGGACCCGGGGCCTCCCGTTGGGGTCGTTGCGCACCGACAGCTCGATCGGGTACACGTCGGTGTGGCCCTCGTCCCACATCTGGAAGCGGACGGCGTCCTGGACCGCGATCCGGCCGAGCAGCCACTGCTTGCGCGCCTTCGGCGGCCGCCGCTCGTACTCGGCCGCGCCGGCGGCGCCGAGGATGCCGCGCGCGGCCAGCCCGCGGGTGACCAGGTCGGGCCAGCGGTCGAAGGCGACGGTCCAGCCCTCCGGCTGGCGCAGCGACATCGCGTTGCGCCCCGGGAAGCGCTCCGCGGCCCGTGCGGTCGGGTGGCTGACGAACTGCCGGTGGACGCACTCGTCGAGCTGCGCCCAGACCTGGCCGTCGACGGCGAGCTGCGCATCGAAGACGACCTGCTCGGCGCCGACCGAGCGGATGTGGACGACGCAGTCGACCGCGGTACCCGCGGCAGGCTCGGGACCGAAGAACCGCGCGTGCCCGATCCCGACCGGCAGCGCCCCGAACGGCTGCGTCGTGAACAGCCAGTCGCCCATGAGCTGGGACGCGTTGTCGAGCAGCGCGCCAGGCGGTGGCGGTGCGGTCAGCACGCCGCGGACGTGCGCGTCACCGATGGCGCGGACCTCGGTCAGGCCGCGGAACGAGGGCCCGTGGAACACGAACCGTTCGGCGTACATCTGCTCGGCGCTGATCTTCGGGGGCTGTTCCGTGGCCGGGTCGTGCCGCCACACCTCCGGGCGCTCGGCCGGGTAGTCGGGCGCCACCTCGACCGTGGAGCGGGAGTAGCCGCCGAAGATCACCGAGAGCCTGCCTGGTCCGGCGGGTTTGACGGTGATCTCGACGTCCTGCGGCGGCGCGGCGACGCACCAGCGGTTGAACCGGGCGTCGCGCACGGCGACCACCCGCGCGCCGGGAACCGCCTGCCGGGCCGCGTCCATCATGTGCTGCATGACCGTGGTCGCCGGCACCACGGGCCAGCGGTCCTGTGGATCGGGCCAGTCGTCGGGCTGGGAGAAGAAGCAGTGGTCGAGCAGATACGGCATCGTGTCCAGGGCGACCCGCAGGACCGTGCGGTGGACCTCCGGCGGCGGTGGTGGCGCCGGCGGCGTGCCGGGCCCGCTCCCGCCGTTGTTCGCGCCGCCCAGCAGGGAGGCCAGCTCGGCGGCGGCGCTCGACTGGCCGGCGAGCTTGCTCAGCGCCGCCAGGGCCGGCGTGGACGAGGTGGACGGCGTGGACGGCGTTCGGGGCGCCGGCACGACGGCAGACGCCGCCACCGCTGCCGTCGCGACGGCGCGGTCGCCCTGCGCGGCGGGCGCCGGCACGCCGAGCAGGTCGCTGGCCCCTTCGCCGAGGCGGACCAGCGGCACGCCGAGGTTGAGCCGCAC
>NZ_BAAARV010000055.1:0-34610 GCF_039532525.1 Dactylosporangium salmoneum | reverse complement strand
CTTCGTGTTCCTACCCATCGCCCACCTCCGCGATCAAGGTGTTGCGACGATCGGTTGAATTCGCCTTGACAGCCGCGGTCGGAATGGAACACGAACCCGTCGGCGGGCCGGCGGCGGCGCAGCGCGTCGGTCAGGGCGGCGTCGACCAGGTCGGTCTTGAGATGGTCGGCCACGGCCCAGCCCACGACGCGGCGGGAGGCCAGGTCGATGACGGTGGCCAGATACAGCCAGCCTTCCCACGTGTTGATGAGGTGATGTCACCGCACCAGCGGGTGTCGATCGCCGCTGGGTCGACGGTGAAGTCCCGGCCGATCAGGTCCGGGCGCTTCGCCGCGTTCGGGTCCGGGATCGTGGTGACCTGCCAACGGCGTGGGCTCTTGCCCCGGATCCCGGCCGCGCGCATCCGGCGGGCGATGCGTTTGCGGCCGTGCCGCAGCCCTGCAGGTGTGCGTACTGGTCGTGGGCCTCGTCGTCGATGATCCAGGTTTCGGGAGCCGTCGCCCAGACGACGATGGTCGGGTCGTCTTCCCCGCGCTGGAGAACGAACTCCCCGTATACCCTCGATGGGCTCCGCCCTTATGCGAACCAACCTCGATCAATGCGCTGATCCTCTCAACGGTGCTCAAGCCGACGCGCAGAACCTGATCGTGCATCAGTGTGCGATTCCCATTGCACGCCCGGCCTTTCAATGGTGCAGCCCCTTAAACATCTGGCAATCGGACTCCCGGCAGCGGACCATTCCCATTGTCAAGAAAGTAAAGGTAGAGACGCAAATCATTCGCGAGATCGGCGTCGATGTAGGCTCGATAGTCCAGCAGACCAGAGACGGCTTCACGCTCAGCTTCATCGCCATATATCCAATGTCTTTGCTTTTCCGCGATCCATTCGAGCAGCCGATTGCGATTACCCCACCACTCTCGAACCAACGCAGGCGTCCAATGCACGTCACCATCTCGGGCCCAGCCCGAAAATGGGTCTGCCTGCATTCCACGCAACACAGCGGTCAGATCATCACTGTCGCGGGGCTGCCGATACAGGAACTCAGAGTCGCCATCATTGTCATCACCGTAGAGGAAATGACGTGGAGCATAAATCCTGCCAACCCAACACGAATCCGTCATGGCGCCATAGAAGGGTCCAGGAACGTTCCGCCAGTTCCGATCTTCCCAATTACCAAGAAAGACGTGTTCGGGCGTCGGCCGTAGGCGATTTTCATCGAAGGGGAACATCGCCTCCACACTTGCGATCGGATCCCAGTAGAGTTCATCGCCGCTCGCATCAGGTCCCATCTTCTTCACCGCCTTAACTGCGACAATCTAATTGGTCGACACCCATCTAAACCGCGTGCACTATCACTTCATGACTCATACCCGCCCGATCGCGACGGCGGGCTAGGTCCACCTGCTCCGGGAGAGGACGAGGAGACGTCAGCTCGGCGAGATTGCCAAGAAGAAGCAGGGCTGAGGGCGAATATCATGTTCAGGATAGGAGTTCGACGTAGTACTGCTGCAACTGCATGCGCGCAGATGCCGTTGAATTCTTCGGGTTTGAAATGTATTCTTGCGCGTACAAGTCGCGAAGCTGCATCGCTCGGTCTTTCGTCATGTGCATCTGCTCGAGCCGCTCCCGAGTCATCGTTGCTCGCATGTATCCGGCGCCTCGCACATTCGCCCCCCAGGCAAGGTCCTTCAGTTCGACCTGACCGTTAAGTCCCATGTCCCTGGCGATTTGGTCAAACTCGCCGTTGATGTTGACTGGCCGAATACGAGACGATTTCGCCGCCGCCTCTTCGGCTGCACGCGCACCTGCACCCTCAGCCGCTCCGCCTGGAACGACTTGCACCTCACCCTTGGAGACCTTCTGGTGGTATATCTCGGTGCGGCAGTCGCAAAGCATCATCAGTTGAGCCTCGAAGTAGACCGAACAGGCCACCTCGATTTGTTCGCAGACCTGAAGTGCCCGTCCCGCGAGTGTGCCTTCGCCGCCGACGAGGATTACTTCCCCCTCTTTGGGGCTGTGTGGCGGAGCCGGCGGCGCGCCGAGTACATTCATCCAAAATCTGAACGGATCTCCGACGTCGTCGGTTCCGTCTCCGTTGACGTCCCTTGAGTAGTAGTCAATGGTTGGGTCGGGGGTTGGCGGCCTGTTGTGGTCTTCCTGTGTGGTGGCGTGCTTTGGCTTCGACTTGCGCGGAGGCGGGGGCGCCTTGCCTGAATGGCACGCCGGGTTGCCGTTACAGTCGTCGCCGCCGCAATCGTCGTCGCCGTTACAGGTCCTTAGACCGGAGGGATCGCTGCCGGTATTGGGGTTATTGGCCGCGTAGCTGTAGCCGTTGATCTGTTGTGGGTCGGCCGGGTCGGTGATGGGGTCGTCCGAGATGAACCGGCCGGTCGCGGGTTCGTATTCACGGGCGCCGAGGTGGGTCAAGCCGGTGTTGTCGATGGTGCCGTTGACGAAGCCGCGCGTCGACGGCCAAGCCACGCTCGTGGTGGCGCGAGGGTTGCCGTATGGGTCGAGGCGGCGGTGCGTGGTGGTCAACGTGGTGGCGTTGATGGCGAGGGTGCCGGTGCCGTGCGGGTCGGCGGACATCCAGGACAGGCCGCCGACGGTGCTGCGGACGGCGATGCCGCCGTAGTAGCGGGTAGCGGTGGTGGTGGTGCCTTGCTGGTGCAGTTCGAGCCCGGCGAGGTAGACGGTCGTGCCCTGGGGGTTGATTGCGAGGAGGCGGTTGCCGCCTGGATCGTAGGTGTATTTGGTGGTGCCGGTGGTGTCGGTGACGGTGGCGAGGTGACCTTCGTTGTCCCAGGTGAGGGTCTGGTTGGGGCCGGCGGCAATGGCGCGGGTCAGGGCGTTGCCGGTGTTGTCGTAGGTGTAGGAGTCGGTGCCGTTGACTGCGCCGGTACTGGCGATGCTGGTGATGGTGTGGGGCCGTACCGCGTTGGTGCCGGACGCCGGGTAGGTATAGGTGCGAATAGTGTCGCCGGTGGCGGCGTGTTTGGTTTCGGTAGTGCGGTTGCCCGTGGTCTGCTGGTATTGGTAGCTGGTCCAGTAAGGGTCGGCGCCGCCGACGACGGCCTGTGTCGGGGTGGTCTGACAGGTGCCGGCGGTGGTGGTCCACGCCTCAGTCAGTTCGCGCAGCGTGTCGTATTGGAAGCATTCGTTGGCCACGACCGCGTTGGCGCTGGTTTCCTTGGCGGAGGTGACGTTGCCGGCGGAATCATAGCCATAGGTTTCGGTCAGCCGTTCGACCCAGGTGTTCGGAGTGGACTGGTTTTCGGTGTCGGTGGCTGCGGCGACGAGCCGGCCGGTCGCCTGGTCGATGGTGGTGGTCTGCCGGATGCGTTTCCCGGCGCTGCCGATGATCTGCTGGTAGGGGGCGCCGAGGTCGTAGTAGCTGGTACCGGCCACATAGGTGGTGGTGGGGCTGGTCAGGGTCAGCGGCAGGCCGGTGCTGTCGTAGGTGGTAGTGACGGTTTCGGCGGGCAGGTCACCAGCGGCGGGATAGGTGAGGGTGGCGGCGGAGCCGTCGACGTTGTAGGTGGTACTGGTGGTATAGCTACCGGCGGGCAGGCCGGGCAGGTTCAGGCTGGACGGGATGACCGTGGTCGTGCCGAGGGGCCGGTAGGCGTCGTCGTAGCCGGTGACCGTGGTGGTGAAGGCGTCCTGGCCGACGTAACGGGTGGACGAGGTGAGCGTGCCCTTGGCGACGGTGTCATAGGTCCACTGCGTGCGCTTGAACCCGGTGGTGTTCGTGCCGTCGTAGACGGCCGTGCGGCGGCCGAGATCGTCGTAGGTGTACGTCAGGCTGATCCCGCGGGCGTCGGTGGTCGTGGTCAGCCGGTCCGCCTCATCGTAGACAGCGGTGGTTGAGCCCGCATCGGGGTCGCTGCTCGAGTCGACCCGGCCGCGCAGGTCGTAGTGGCTGGTCCAGGTATTCCCGGCCGGGTCGGTGGTGACGGTGAGCCGGTCGAGCCGATCGTAGGTATACGTGGTCCTGGTGAATGAACCGGCCAGGTTCGAGGTGGCGAACTGCCGCAGCTCGGTAGTCTTGCCCCGCACGTCGAACAACGCCTGGGCGGTGATGCCGCCAGATGGCGGGGTGGTCGCGACCCGGTCACCCTGAAACAGCGTCGTGGTCTGCCACTTCAGCGCGTTCGCAGACCACAGCGCGTCAACCGTCTGCCGGCCCACGTCGTCGTAGGTCAAGCGGTGCTGGGCGATCACGTCAGCGTCGGCGAACCCGGCGACACTGTCGCTCGGTGCGGCGCTGTTCCAGAACGTGGAAGCCTTGGCGACGAGGTTGCGGCCGTCGTAGGCGGTGTCGGTGATGACCCGCCCGCCGTTGGCCTGCGGGCCTGGGGCCTGGGTCTGGCGCAGCCGCATCAGCCCGTCGTAGAGCTGGTAGCTGACGATTTGGTTGCCGTTGGGGCCGAGCTTCTTCGTCGCCACGACGTTCGCGCCGCCGGTAGAGCGCAGGGTGTACGTGTACTCCAGATCCGGCAGGCTGGTCGCGGGACTGTTCGCCGCCGCGTGCGGGCGGAAGACCTTGGTCAGCCGGCCCAGCTGGTCGTACTCGACCGTGGTGGTCTTGCTGTTGGCGTCGACCACCGTGACGGGCAGCGCCCGCAGCGGGTTCAGCGTCGTCACGGTGACGTGGCCGAGCGGATTCGTATCCGTAATCGACGTGACCGCGCTGCCCGACGCCGGGCTGTAGACGGTGGTCGAGTGCTTGTCCAGCTGGTCGTAGCCGTCGGTGAGGCGGCCGTAGCTGTCGTAGCCTGCCCGGCTGGCCTGCGCCCAGGTCAGGGCCGAGCCGTTGACCGCGCTGAGCGTCTTGGTCATCGTCGTCAGGCCCTTGGTGGGCGTGGCACCGACCGTGGTGGTCGAGTCGTAGAACGTCTGCCTGCCGGCCAGATAGTCAGCGGCGGTCGGCGTGGCGGCGCAGGTTGTGCTCACCTGCTGCACCACGTAGTTGATCATCCATTTGGTTTCGTCGGGCGTGGCGTAGGTGTTGGTGGTGCACACGTCATCGGTGGTGATATTCGGATCGCCGTCGTCCTTGACCGCGGTTTCCAGACCGTACGTCGTGTCGTATGTGTGGGTCGTCCGGCCCCACCCCCAGGTGCCGCTCACCGGCAGCCAGGTGCCGGCGTTGGTCGTCGCTTCGCGGTTATACCGGGAGGAGATGGTGCCGATGTAAGTGTTGGTGTTGCGGGAGCCGGTGACGGAAACCCACGGAGCGTGGATCGTCGTGGCCACGATGTTGCCGCTGTCGAGGGTTTGTTCCTCGAGGAGGGTGCCGCGCAGGCCGTCAGCGTCAGTGCGCGGGGGTGCAGTCGGACCCGGGCCGGGGCCCTGCGCCGCGCCCGGGACGATGCCCGAGCCGATGATGGTGGCTTGGCGGGTGCCGGGGCCGGCGGAGGTATAGTCACCGTTCAGGCCGCGGTAGTACACCTTCTTCGTCACCGTCTGCTGGCCACCGACGGCGCCGACGGTGGTGGTGACGGTGCTGTAGCCGGCGAAGTCGGTGAAGGAGCGGTGGGCGTTGGTGGCCGCCTCGTCGCTGCCGTAGTGCCACAGCGTGTTCGTGCTGGACCCGGCGGTGCTGTAGTCGTAGCTGGTCTCCACGTTCGGTGAACCGGTCAGCGCGTCGGTGTCGGTGACCTTCATGACGACGTACTTGTGGAAGTAGTTCCAGCCCACGCCGTTCCACTGTGGATAGCAGCGCAGCGGGAACTGGTCCCACGGCACTCCGTTGACGTTGGCGATGGTGCACTCCGGCGTCGAGTACGCCGCAGTGGTGATGTGCCCGGTGCCGGTGTCGATGTACGTCATCCGGTAGTGCTGGTAGTACGGGCCGGCGTTCGCGACCAGGTTCTTGAGCCGATCGCCGCCGAAGTGCATGGTCGGCGCGGCCAGGCTGGTGGTGTCGAAGCCGGTGTGTTCCAGGAAGTCGAACCACAGCGACGGTGACACACCAGTCTCGCCGGACGCGGGGAAGGCGTGCTTCAGCGTCCACGTGTCGGCGGCCTGGTAACTGTTGGTCGCCGGCGACCACATACTCGTCGTGACCCAGGACAGCCGGTACGGATTCCAGAACGTCGGGATCTGATGGGCCGCGCACGACGTCACTGTTGTGTCGCAGAACTGGTCCCACGGCGTGTCCAGCCAGTTCTCCGGATGACCCGCACACGGCTCGGTCAAGCATCGCACCGCGGGCTGGAACTTCACCTGCATCGGCGCCTTCGCGCCCGAAGCCCCCTCCGTGCCCGCACGGGTGCCGTAGTCGATGTGATCCAGCATGACGTTGATGTCGTAGACGTGGGTGTCGGTACCGTTCCAGTTGCCGTACTTACCCTTGAACTTCGTGTAGAAGTACGTCATCGTGTTGCCCCGCGGATCCACGACATAGTCGAGGTTCCACCGATACGTCATGTCACAACCCGACCACCAGTCATGCACCGTGCTGTGGCACGGCTCCCACGAATGGTTGCCGTACACCAGCACGTTCTGGGCACTGTTCGTCTCCTGCGTGTCGTCCGCGTAGCGCTTGTTCATGCCGAAGAAATACTGCGTGCCGTCCTGCGTGGTCAGCTTCCAGTACCGGCCCTGCGCGTCACCATTGCTCGCGTTGGTGCGCAGCTCGATCCGCGAGCCGTCGTCGGACTCCAGATGCCACTTCTGGTTCGAGTTCTGTCTCGAGATGTCCTGCACCACCCGGCCGGAGTGCCCGCCGAACGACATCGTCATCGGCGGATCAGACAGATAGCACAGGTCGTTGTTGGTCCACCCGTCGTCCTTGCACGGACGGTACGTCTGCTCGATGTACCCCGGGCTGTAGTCCCAGCCCTCACCAACCCACGACGACTGGGCATTCTTCGCCGCGGTCCGACCGTCCACACTCGCCGAGGAGTACTGCAACATCACATCCGGCACCGGACCACCCAACCCCGGCGGCATCTTCAACGGCACCGAGTAGCCGAACTCGCCGCCCTGCCTCCCTGCGGCCCAGCCGGAGGTCTCGTTCAGCGACGTGTGGGTGTAGTCCCCGCCCGAACTCGACGGGGAGGCGCTGAGCGCGTACACAGCCTGACCCGCGGGCGCCGCCGTCAGCGGCGTCGAACCCAATGTCGACGTCGACGCGGAGTTCCCCGTCGACGACAACGGCGTCGAGCCCGCCACACCACCCGCAGGCACCACCGCGTCCGCTCCCCCACCGGCGGCGAAGACCCTCCCCGAGCTGTCAGCGACACTGGCCGCGTCGAACGACACCACCTGCGACGCATCCGAGTTCACCGCCCCGTCGACCGGCGTCTGCACCTGGCACTCAGCAAGCTCCGGCGTCGTCAACACACACTCCGGCAGCCGCACCAGACGAAGCCGGGCGCCGTAGTTCCCGCCGTACGCACCCGCGAACGACGAATAGTCGACATCGAGCGCGACCTTGCCGGTGCTGGCCTGGCCGTCGTCGCGGACCAGCGTGAACAGCACACCCTGCACCTGCGCCTTGTCCGCGACCGTCCGATCCGCCACCGAAAACCGCACCGCCGACGGACCCTGAGCGCTCAGCAGCCGCGTCTCCGCCTTCGGATCCGACTGCGGGTCCGCCGGATCAAGACCCTGCTTCCGCACCCGCACCGAAAGCCCACCAGCCCGGCCGGCACCGCCACCAGCGGTCTCCGCCGACACCGCGGAACGGGCCGCACCGAGACTGGCCGTGTCCACAGCAATCGACGCCGTACCACCAGCCGGCCACACCGGCTTAGCCGCCGGCGCCTGCCCCACCCGATCCGACTCGGCCAGCGGCACGGTCTTGCCCGCCACGCTCGTCACCGGCACCGACTTTTCCGCCGGCCGATCCGGCTGCAACGACACCGGCACTGGCGCGGCCGCAGCGTACGGCGGAGCTACCAACACTCCCGCCGACACCGCCAACACCAGACCGGCGGCCAGCGCGAGCCGACCACGACCTCGCCGAACCAGACGAACATCGAAACCGCCGCGACGACGCAGCATGCAAGCCTCCCCGTGCCGATCATGCAAGGAGGGACGGTATAGATCAACAACGTTGCTGGGAAGCAGCCGACAGCTACATAACGGTCAGTAACCTCCTCCACAAGCCCACCGTCGGTTATCCCAGCGTCGAGCGTACAGTTTCAGTGATGGGCATCACATCGAAGATCACCTAATGTAGTTGCGGATTCGGTTGGCCGGTTTCGGCGGCTAGGTCCCTTGCTCGATGCCGATGGGCGAAATAGCCAAAAGGCGTGGGGTGGCCGCTGTTGATCATCTGAGGCCCTACCGCCCGTTTCGCGAGATTCGCGGTGACATCCTCGACAACGTAGCGGCCGTCGAGCAGCACACTGAAGAGTCTCACTGACGAAACGAGTGGATGAAGTTCCTGACGGGAATGACGAGGTCGAGAACGTTTTCGGCACTGCAACTGGACGTCCGCTGCCCTCGGTGTAGACAGTCCGGGACGCATACGCAGTTGCTGTACGAGGCCAGCCGAACGCACGCGCGGGTCCACATCGAGCTACCCACGGTCGTTGGCAGATGGAGCACGGCGCGTGGAGTTGTCACAACGACATCGCACTTGCGGTAGCGCCTCGCGCCGCCGCTGCTGCCGAACTGGTAGGCGCTGCCGGGAATCGCGCCGGTGCTGCTGACTCTCGCGGCGGCTTGCCGCGTAGGGCTGGTCGCTGCAACTTGTTGCCGGTGCTTGAACGGCGGCCGGAGCTGCTGCGCGGTTCCGGTCGCCGTCTCTTCCGACACGGAGTCGGCCACGCCTCGACCGGGATGTGCCCGCCCACGAGCTCCAGCAGCAGGGACTGGATGGCGCCGAACGCGCGCTCGACGGCCTGTTTGTCGGTCGGGCGCAGCACTCGCGCGGGCAGGATGTTCGCCCCGATCACGCGCTGCACCTCGACTCGGTGGTGGTTCTTGTAGACCGCGCTGTGATCGGTGGTGATCGTCTCCGGGGTGAAGAACGGCAGCCCGGCCACCCGATGCCCGGCGAACTCCGCCACCACCGCGGCCGGCACGCCGGGATACGGCCACTCGAGGTCCTCGCCCCATTCCGGGCGCATCGGCAGCGGCATCATCACGTCGCGCAGCAGCATCGCCATGTCGACCGGAGTGTCCGACACCAGCGTGAGGCGGAACGCGACGGGCGAGTGCATGTAGACGTCCAGGGCGAGGGTGAGGTGCACCGACACTGGCTCGCCGAAGACTGCCTCGCACGCCTTCACCGACAGCACCGTCGTGTCCAGCGCGACCACCTGACCGGCCGGTGCACCACCACGTGCTCCCCGGTCGGCTCGACCCGAGCGGCGCTGCGCGCGTAGCGCTGCCGGGCCCCACCGGGTCCGAACCACTCCGCCCACACGTTCCGCAGTGTCTGGTAGGACGGCACCGCGACGTCCGGGCCGAACCGCTCCCGGACGTATTGGTGGATCATCCGTTCTCGGGTCTTCATGCTCACCCGCGAGCGGTGCAACGCCTCGGCACGGACCGCCCAGATCGCCTCCCAGATCGGCTCCGTCGCGCTCGGCCGCGGGCGGAGGGCAGCGACTCGTCTTGACCTGGAGTCGCAGGCTGCAACAGGTTCGCACCGTCTAGAACTCGGCGGCCCGCCGCACGTCGTACACGCTGAGGTCGGCCCGGACTCGCACGAACCGCACCCGATGCCGCCACCGCCCGACCGGCTCGTCAAACGCGGTGTCCACCTCGATCTCAACAACGACCGTCGGCCGAACGGCCACATACGGTAGGGGTCGGCGATGCGCGAGTTGCCCCGACCAGGCAGCGGGCAGCGGCTGCGGCCACGGGTGCGGCACCGCGCCCCCATGCCGCTGGGCCACATACCGTTCGAGCGCGGGCCCGAGTTCGACCCCGGCCTGGCCGACGGGGTGGGCAGCGCCGACGTAGCGGAGTCGGCCGCGTTCGTTGTACCGGCCGAGCAGCAACGACCCGGGCGCGGACAGGGACCCGGTGACACCGCCAACGATCGCTTCGACTGTTGAACGTGTTCTCACCTGCGCGGTCGTGGAATCCACCGAGACGTCCCACACCACCCGCCCGTCCGCGTCGGCGATCGCCTGCAACATCCGCAGCAGCCGCGCCCAGGTGCCATCCCGCTGCCACCGCCGGAACAGCGCATACACCGCCGACCAGGACCCGTAACAGTCCGGCACATCCCGCCACGGCGTCCCGGCCCGCACCCGCCACCGGATCCCATCGATCAACTGCCGCCTGCTCCACAACGACGGACGCCCCGGCCGGCGCGGCGCAGGCAGCAACGGCTCCAGCCGGTCCCACTGCGCGTCGGTGAGGTCATGCCGCCTCGTCACCGCTAGGGTGTCCACGAGGTCTCCGGTGTTCAGTTCTGTCTTGGTCGACGAACCTTCTACCGGAGACCTCGCCATATGTCGATCTCCGACACACCCTCACACGCTGCAGCGGCCTTACCGCCACCGACTTTGATACGCCCCCCTAGCGGCAGTCGCATCAGACCAGGTGTCCAGTGGCCGTCCGCCGGACGCCAGCGCGGCGTTCGTGGTCGTCATAAACGCACTATCGCACAGCTTTCATAGGTTTCATAGTTTTTATAGTTAGCCGCGCCGACGCCGCACCCGTTGCGTCCAAGACCGGATACAGAACCGGTGGTCGACTGGCACGGAGAGCAGCAGCCCCTGCAAAGATGGCTGAACCAGCGTGTGCGCGCGACAACCCAGGGGTGCAACGTGACCGAGGCCGACGAGCCCCGATGGCTCAAACTGAGAGAGGCGTATGAGCAACTGAGCGTCATGGGAATCTCCGACCAGACCATCCGCGCATGGGGGGACGCCGGCCGCTACGGCCTCGTGGTCAAACGCGCAGGAAGCCACCGAGTCTTCCGCGCCGACACAGTTGCCGAAGTACTCCGCCGCTTCCACGAGGGAGAACTGCACGACGATTGACCGACACCGACCAGGCAACGAAAATGGAAGAACTGCGGCGTAAATGGTCAATCTCACCCCGACACTGCCGCCCCATAGGCGGCCGTCGTAACGCGGCTGAGCCCTGCTCAGCCCTGGTGGTGGATCGCTTTGAGCTCGTCGCTGCTGCCCAGCCGGCACGCCGCCGCGATGGTCAGCATCGGCTGCGAGTAGCCGCGGTACGGACTCGCCCCGATTGACACGCCGGGGTCCGTGGCGTTGGCGAGGACGCCGTTGGCGATGCCAGTCAGAATCATGTACCGCGTGATGAGCCGGGAGGTGGCGGCCGGGCCCATGTCGGCTTCGATCCGCAGCACTGTCTCGAGCAGCCTGGAGCCGACCTTGTCGAGCAAGGCGTCGAGGACCGCGTCCCGGGTGGCGTCCGCGAGGATCACACTGGCGTACTCGGTGCGCAGGTCGGTCAGGGTAAGCCCACGATCACCCCGGGCCCCGTAGGCCCGATCGACGTAGCGCCGGCTGAGCGGGATGCGGCGCAGCACAGTGCGGTCCAGCCACGGCTGCAGCCAGATCCGCTGGCCGTCGGCCTCGCGCTGGCTCTCCCACTGCGTAAACACCAGCAACCCGACGACCGTGAACAAGATCCCCGTCGCCCACTGGCCGAGTAGCACGCATCCGACCATCTCCACCGGTGTGCCGACGATCCCGCAGAACAGCAGCCATTTCGACCAGCGCCCAGCGGCCGCGGTGCGTGAGGTCACCGACCACAGCAGCCCGGCCAGCCCCAGCATCATCGCAACGGCCCCAGCAACCACCATTATGCGAACGTAGCTGCGCCTTCACCCACAGCACAGGACCCGGCAGGTTCGATCACCCGGACCGGTTGGTCGGCGTGGTCACGACGATCGGCTGGGATCGTCGGTCTGCATCCTGCAGGCCGGCGCCGATGCGCGGCGATCGGCTTCGATGGCCAGCGGCCTTCCGGGCTCTGGCACGGCTTGCGCCGGCGTCGTGCCGGACACGCGAAGGAGCTGGTCGCGGCGCTGTACGAAGGCGGCCGCATTACCCGGTCGGGTGGACTCGGTAAAGTGGCCGCGTGGCGTGGAAGTGTGCAACAACATCTCGCGCATTTCTCCACTATCGTTGTGCCAGTCACTAGGGCAACGACAACTCGGGCAAACACCGTGCTGCCCAAGTGAGCGCAATACCGACAAGGTCGGTCCCGCCCTGGCTGGGCAGGCCGACCTGTCAATGCTGTCAACGGTCCGGGCGCAACTCGAGCGTTGACAAGCTGAAGCGAACGAGGACCTTCATCCACGTGGTGGGGTCCTCGTAGCGTGTCAGGACCTCGTCTTCGACGAGGATGCCAACCAGCTGCAGGACTAGCCACGCCGCTCGCCGGTGGCTCCAGCGGTGCGACGACGGTCTTCGGTGCTTCGGGCGGTACCCCGGCCCGGGCTTGCTGGCCGGGTTTGCGGCATCTGACTCACGATCTCCCATACGGTCTCCGTTTCGACCGGACGCGGGAGCCCAGGAGGTCCGGGCGGTCGTCCGGTACACGGCCGTGGTTGACGGGCCGTCACGGGGAGCACGCTGCGCAGATGAAGCGAGTCAACGGTGCCAGCAGGTCTGTGCCGAAGCCGGCAAGACACGCACGGTGCGGCCGGACTGTACCCGTCGGTGTTCGATCGGGAGGGTGGGCCGCCGTCGAGGCGTCAGCGCGTCCTGTCGGTCGGTGCAGTTGGCAGGGCCAGTCGGTCCTGCACGTCCCTCAGCGTCGCCTTCGCGGCCACCAGGTCGCTGCGCAGGCGCAGTGTGTCCCTGCGCACCTCGGCGAGGGTGCGCAGGTTCGCACGCAGCTCGTCGCCGGGCCGGCTCGCACTTTCCTCAATGTGCATGCCGGCACGCTACCGCCCGGCTGGTGTGAACGGCCGCGGCGAGCGCTCTGTCTGGGAAGGGTTCGGGCGGTCGCGCATGTCGTCATCATGCCGATGATCCCCTGCGACGCCAGGCTGCGGTACGAAGCCCACTCACTCCGGCGATATCTACCGCTGTCCCGTGCGCCGTTGCGGGGCGAAGGTGACGACACTTACATACCGTGGAGGAGCCGTTATACAACGATCGTCGCCGGTTCCTACCGGCCCCGGTGCGGGCCGACGATCAGCCGTCCGTCGTCGGCGGCCTGGCCCGCGGCGCGGCCGGGTGCGTCGGCGATGGCCTCGCCCTCGCTGGTGCTGTAGCAGCGGCCGTGCTGGCGTGGACCGACCGGCTGCGCGGCTGGTCGGTGCCCGCTGCCGCCGTCGTCGCCTGGGCCGGGATCACCGTCGTGGCGGTGGCGCGGCGGGAACCAGGACGACGCGTGCAGCGCCGTCCTGATCCCCGGACCCGTGGACGACGAGGCCGAGGAGCCGTCGCGGACAGGGGAACTCGAGTACGTCGTGACCGAGCCGGGGGTGCTGATCGTGCTCGCGGTGATCGCCGCGCTGGGCTGGTCTACCTTGCCCGCAATGACGACTGGCGCGGCTGGGTGATGGCCGGGCCGGCCAGTTCCGGAACAGGCTCACGGCATAGCTCGGGCCGATTGAATCACAGCGCTCGCCACCGCGGCGGTGACCACGGCGATGAGCGCTGTGATTCATCGGCTCCGCCCCGGACGCCATCCGTGTGGAAGGTCATCGGAGGCCGCGAGGCCGTGGGGATCAACGCGGAACATGGCCGGCTCGTTCAAGGACCAGTGGCTCACGAACAGCACCACGTACGTGCACGCCCGGGGCGTCGTCGGAAGCGCGTCAAAGTCCGCATCCGACGGGCGGCAGCGCTTCGCCTCTACCACCAGCCGGCTGAAGGGCGTCGCATCGCCCCGGCAGTCCAACCAGCCGTCGACGAGGTCGGCGCTTTCGAGGTCCGCAGGCGCCCGCAGGTAATCCCGCAGTGATGCCAGCGCCACAGGGATGGGCCGCTCTAGCTGGCAGGTGCGGCCTGCCGCCGAGCGTCCCTTCGGCTGTTCCGCCGGGCTCTGGACGTGATTCCAGTAGTCGCGGACAGCCGTGCGGGCGGAGCAGTTGCACGGCACCTCGACGCAGGCGTCGCCGGTGGCAGGGTCTTTGGGTACCCGCAGTGCGGTCGACCGGGCCCACGATCCCTGGTGGCGAGCCGTCCGCCCCGGCGGGAACACCTTCCCCAAATCGTGCCATACGCCGTTGCCCAGGCCGGCTGCGACCACGCTACCCATCCCGCCCATTCCCACCACCTCGAAGCGCCTGAGGGCCTGCGCGACCAGCTGCAGGTGCGGGAGCAGGCCATGGAACTCTCCTCGACGGCTCGCCTGCCACGGGTCTATGAGCTCGACCTGCTGGCCGGGTTGCGCCGGCAGGTCTGGCAAGGCGCCGGCGATGTGGGGCGCCATCAAGTGCCGGGTGGTCGCGCTCATCTGCTCCCGGTGCTCCCGGTCGGCCTCGGCCGCGGCGACAATCTGCTCAGCCTCCTGCCGGGCGGTCGCCAGGATCTGCTCGGCCTCCTGCCGAGCGGCGGCGACCGTCTCGGCGGCGCGCTTGAGGGCGGCATCGCGGTACTCCTCCGCGGCCTGACGTGCGGCGCGCCGGATCTCCTCCGCATCGCGCTCGGCGGCGGCAATGAGTCGGCGACGAACGGCCAGATAGACCTCCAGGCCCTGGGGCCACTCACTGCCTGTGGTCGGCACGCCCGGCAGGTCCGTCAGATACTTCGTGCGGGCCGTATCGGAACCACACGCCGCCGGCGGAAGTGGGCCACGGTCCACGTTGGCCTTGATCCGGGCACGGCGGCGGACGAGCTCGCCGTCGGCCAGCCGGGCCGTCACAACTTCGTCGATGAGCCCGAGCACCTCGCCCAGCAGCTCGTCGAGGGCCGGTTCGCGCACTTCGGACGGCTCGGGGTTCGCATCGTCGTAGGTGGTCACCGGGTCTCCCTCCTCGTCTCGGTACCGGATGGGACCTGCTGTTCGCGTTGCCACTCCTTGGCTAACTCGATCTTGAGGCGTTCCCGCGCCCATTGCAGGTTCTTGCGGATCGTCGGTTCGGTCTTGCCGAGCGCCTCGGCGAGCTCTGCGGTGCTCAGGTCGTCGACGACGCCGGCCATCACCTCGCGCTGCGCGGGTGGCAGCGTGTTGAGGTGCTGCAGCACCCACTCCCGGTTCTCCCAGGCGCACAGGTCGGTGCCGTCGTCCGCCTCCGGGGTGACGTGGCCACTGGCGATGGTCCGCCCAACCCGCTCGCCGTCGCGCTTCTTCGCCTTCGCCACCGCGTTGAGCACGGCCCGGCGCGCGTACGCCCGAGGCTGGGTGATCGTTCCCCAGCGTCGGTAGATGTCCTCCATCACCTCATCGGCGGCGTCCTCGGCCTCATAGAGGCTGGCGCCGGACGCCATGGCAACCTTCACCAGCAGCGGATACGTGCTGTCGAAGAAGTCGTCGTAGTCGCCGACTGCGGCGAGAAGGGTCTCAGCGCGTGGCTCGGGTGGCGCCTGGGCCAGGCCCTTGTCCGCTTGGACCACGGCGACCTCCGGTCTTGTCATCGTCGACTGCCCTCCCCTGCTGCTGAGGTCCGCGAGGTCGGCTTGGTGTGAAAAGCTCGTATCAAGATTGTTTAGGGCGGCTGGCACCGGCTCGCGCGTGGTCACCGGTGGACGAGGACGATCAGCCCGGCGAGCACCACCGCTGCCCCCGCCGCGGAGACGGTGACCGCCACCGAGGACGTGGCGGCGTACACGCCACCGACCCCGACCAATAGCCCGTTGATCACCGCGACCAGGGCACCGGCACCCCACCGGCCGCTCGGACGGCCCCTGCGCGCCTGGCGGCGGCGCCCGCCGCGCCTGGGCGAACTGGCCATGTCATGGTCCACCGTAGATGCGCCTCCTCCGGCTCGGCGCAGCGTGGTCGCCGCGCTCCACCACAGAGGTCCGCCGGAGCAGCCGCGTGTGAAAACGATCCGGCCGCCGCGGCCCTGGTCGGCGAGTGCCGGCGGATTCGCCGGCGGACGCGCTCGCGGGCGGGGCTGTGATGCGGTCATGCCGGTTGGCGAGGAGTAGCCCGGCCGGTGCGGGTGATCACCGCCGCCAAGCCCTTGAGCGCGTTGCCGAGGTCGCCGACCAGCTTGCGTGGGACCAGCTCGATCCTCTCGACGAGGAAGAACGCGCACACCACCGGCAGCCAGGGGTCCCGGAAGAACTCAGAGATGCCCGAGCGCCAACTTGCGCCTGCGTAACGATCCGGCATCCCTCCGCAGGCTGCACTGATTCGCTTCCCCGCACGCGCAATAAGCCCGATGCGACAAACCAAGAGCTCCGAGTACACGTTGCCGGTGAGCGAAGACCCCGTCCGGCCGACCTGCACGGGGACTCAGCCGACGGCCACCACAATGCGCCGCACACTGCGTCGCGCATCGCCAGCAAGGTCCGAGCGCAGCCGAGCCACGAGCGCATCGTCCGCGTAACCCACCGCGCCGGCGATGGCCGTTGCCAGCTGTCGACGCACCCTAGCGTCTTCGTCCTTCGCAAGCTTCAAGACGGCGTCGTCGCTGATCGAGGCAGGATCCGACTGCCATCGCGCGACTGCAAGGCTCCTGACCGCCGCCAGGGGATGGTAGGCGCTTACGGTCGGACTAATGCGCGACGTTGCAGCCGGCACACGTGTGAGAGCGCCCGCAACCACCCACTGAAGATCGGGAGGCACCACCCGGAGGAGACCCAGGCCGAGCTGCTCAGCTTCGGCGGCCTCAGCGTCGGTCAACCCGAGTTGCGCAGCAACCTTGAGCGCCCAACACGCCAGCTCCTCCGACGACACGAAAAGATCATTGGCTTCGGCGGTGCGCGCCAGCGTCAGCAACGTGGGGCGAATGCCAGCCCGCGTGCCTTCGTCGAGGTACTCCGCAAGATTGTGCAGGCCCCGAAGATCGTGCGCACGCGTCCAAGCGTCCTCAGCCTGGTTCGCGGCACTGGCCACAAACGCTTCGGCCAGCTCGCGGCGAGTGGCCGGCGGCAGGACACGAGCAAACACGCCCGCCTCGGGTCCATTCGAGAACTGGCCGACGCCGCTGGGCTCCTGCGGCGCTCGTTCAATCACCCGGGCAACGGCGCTTGCAGCGTGGGAGACAACGCCCTCTGGCACCCGTCCGGCAACCAGCAGAGCCAGCGCAACATGCCGGTGCTCGACGGCAGCGGACGCCAGCAGGACTTCGAGTCGATCGGCCTGGTCAGCGCTCAGACGCACACGACGCATGACCCGGTCGGCGTTCTCAGGGTCAGATTCGACAGCCCGAGCCAGCAGATCGAGGTGGTCGTCGGGCTCGGGCGTAGACACCGCCGTAGCGACGATGGCCATAACCGCATCGTCGGTGTTCCTCGGGTGCAGCCCGGGTCCGAACAGCGTGGTGACGTGTTCGATCAGTTCTTGACGCTGCGCCGCCGTGAGCACCGAGCCGATCGCAGCAAGAAATTCGAGTGCCGTGGTTTTGGGCCGCCGAGCGTGGCTGATCGACGAAGGTGCAGCCTGCTCTGCAAGCACAGCCAGCGCTTCCACAGCGAGCGTTTTGGCGTCAGCGTCAGGTAGTAGGTCGGCGGCCGCGGCAGCGACCGTGAATCGAGCGGCGCGAGAGCGGGGCACACCTGTCGATTTGAGGTCAGCAAGATCGACCCGACTCTCTGGAAGGCCCTCGGCGATCTTGGACACGATGTCGTTCCGCGCGGCCCGCACGCACTCCACAAGCGCTTCCGCCACATGTCCGGTACGTCGCAGCATGCTGGCCAACGTTTCCGTCGCATACATCTCGTCGGTCAGTTGCCCACGGACGTACGCCTGCCACCGCCACTGACGCAGAGCCGGCTCAGCATTGTTGGTGGGTTCCGGCCCGCTCAGTTCACGCAGCGCGAACTCTGCGGCATGCTGCGAGCCCGGCATGCGACTTGGCCTCGCCAAGGGACGCAGCGCCTGCGCGATCTGATGCTGCTCGGACCTCGGGAGGTCTTCGTACCAAAACCGAACAGTACGCAGGGCGTACAGCCAGTCGGCCGCATCGTCAAGGTTCTCCTGGTCGGCGGCGAGCTCGACAGCATCGAGATAGAACTCAACGGCGGCTTGCCCATCGCCAGTCAGTGCGAAGTGGCGCGCATAGCGGGCGTTCAGCCATGCCCTGACGAACGGATCAGCACGACGCCGGAACTCTCGGAAGAAGGCATCCCAAGTACCGGTGACATCCGCCAGGCACATGCGGACACGGATGGCGGCATAGGCCGGCCCATCCACGAGGCCCACACTGGTCAGCCCTGCGGTCAACTGCGCGGCTCGGTCTAGGACCCAGGACGGTTGATCCTGAGCAACACCGTACTCGGCAAGAAAAGCCGCGGCGCGTAGCCAATGCGGATCTCCAACTTCAAGAGCATCGAAAGCGCTCACGAAGCGGATAAAGTCCTCGCCGAGCATGTAGCCAACCGCGGCATCGGCGCACCGCCAGACCCTTCGTGCCATCGCGGTCATGGCCGCATCGTCGCCGGGCTTGTAGTCGTCATGCAGGACGAAGCGGCCCTCCCACGCCTGCAAACGGTCGACCGCGGCCCACGCCAGTTCCGCACGGAGTAGGATCGCCCGCTCCGTCTCACCCGCTGCGTGCAGAGCTGACGCCTGGCGACGTCGCATCATATTGGCGTAAGGCCAGAATTGGACCTGCTCGAACTGTGCGGCGATGTCGGCGAAACGTCCGGCCGCGGCAACATCGCCGGCCTTCACGAGCTGCTCAGCCTCTTCGATGGCCGGACGCAGGGCATGTCCATCAATCGGCCCCAGAACGATCGCGCTCACATCGAGCGAAGCACGGTCAGGCGCCGCAGCCGTGCCGAGGGCCTTCGCGGCGACTGGGCGAAGCCCTGTAATGATCTGCAGACGACGCAGGACCCGATCTTCTCGCACCACGCCAGCGGATAGAGCCCAACGTTGGGCTAGGTCTCCGATGTGCCCGAATAGACGCTTCGGAGTGGTGCCGAGATCGGCGGAGACCGGGCCTAGGCTGTTGAGGGTCTCGAGGTAGTCAGCGCCATCATCGGCAGTCGCAGGTCGCCAGACCTGGAGGGCCGCGAGCAATGCATGAGTCGTGGTGCTGAGATTCCCAAGCGCAGGCGCACCCTCATCGATCGAGCGTTGGACGGCCTTACGTACCTGCACCAGCCGGTTGCGAACTTTTGCGTCAACGACGTTGGCCTGAAAGACCTTCTCGAACGTTTCCGCGTCGGAGTGACCGTCTGCGAACTCGTGCAGCTTGCGTAGTTGATCTACGGCGTCAGCGGCACCAAAGGCGATGACCCCGATTGCGGCCGGTATCCCAGCCGACGGATCTGCGTTCTGTTCGGCCAGGGTGAACAAGCCGGCGGTGACAACGTCCATAAACTCTTTGTCACTGGCAGTCACCGTTAGCTTGAACTTGATCTGCCACGCCGCACATGGATCATCACTATCGCCAGAACCAAATACCACTAGATCGTCAAAATGGTAGCCGTGGGATCGCATTTGAAGTCCGACGCGTTGAAGCGAATCCGGGATTCCCGGAAAATGCGTTCGCGAGATGAGCCGCGCCAACGCCATCGCCGTCACTCGCCGTTCGAATGCTGGACCCGCCCCACCGGTCGCGGCTGGCGACGCCGGCTGCTTCTTGACACGAACCATCGGCCGCCGAGCCGCATCGCCCGTTCCCAAAGCCAAAGTCATGTCCAGTTCTCTACGCGATGTTCAGTCCTGCCGACCAGCCTAGTTGGCCAACGGCGGCGGCATCGTGCGGTACCCAATTCCGCGCTGACACCGGGTAATGGCTGCGCGCGCCGATGCCAAACCGACTGGCGTCACCGGATCCGTCGCACAGATCGGCCGGGGAACGGGTCTGAGCGTCGAGAGTCCGGTGCATGGACAGCGGATCAGGAGATCAAGCTATCCCGTCCGGCGAAGTTGGCGGAGCCGTGACGTGACGGAAACGACCGCACCGGCCGTCAACACTCGAACGGCACGCCGACCGAGTCCATCAACGACGCGCGAACCTCCGCCCGCTCCGCGCCAATGAAACCCACCTCGAACTCAGTCGTCAGCGGACCGCTCAAGCCGGGCACCGAGTGCAGCACCCCGGCACCGTACCGGAGGAGGTGACATACCCGGACGGTGCCACGCTGGTGACAACTTGCCCCCGACGGTGCCAACTTCGCCCGGACGGGACACCGACGAAGGCCAGCGCCGGCCTGGTCCGCCTGCACGCCTCCATAAAAAGCGTTATGAGGGCACCGCTGGCTCTGACCAGCGGAAACCCAAGCGAACCTGGCTCTATCTGATCATCGCTGGGACGTGTCATCGCGTGCCACCTACGCCGGTGCCCTTAACGCAAGCACTGCTGCGCCATAGCGTTGGCGAAGACGCGGTCGGCCTGCAGGAGGCACGCATGACGGATGGCGGATACACCTATGCCGAGGCAGCGAAGAAGCTTCGCATCTCCGTATCGTCGCTGCGGCAGAAAGTTGCGGACGGTCTTATCCCGCACCGGCGTCTCGTCGGTGGCAGGACGGTCCGATTCACCGATGAGGACCTTGCCGCCGCTTTTCTGCCCGTGCAACAGCCGCCGCCCGTGCCGCGCCGCCGACGTCGAACGTCTCTGCGCTCGACCAAGGACGCCAATTGACTGCGCCCCCGCCGCGAGTTCGCGGCGGGGGCGCAGTCCATCTCTGTCAGGCCGCGACCCGTAGCCCGGGCCGTACCCGCTCCGACTCACCGGGCTGTTGCGGCTCTACCATCCGGGGTCGCAGCAAGCTCGACACCACCTCCACGAGGGGCGTCACGGCCGCCTTGACCGCCCCGAACTGGCGCGTGTTGTTCTTCACGTAGAACTTGTAGGTGGTGATCACCTCTTTGTGGCCGGCGATGTTACGCAGCGTTTCGAGGTCAACCTCCGAGGACAGCCACGTCAGCAGTGTCGCGCGAAGCCCGTGCGGCGTCATGTGTTTCGGAAAGCCCATTGCCTGGGCCAGCTCGAGGATCTTCGCCCACTTCTTGTAGAAGTTGTGGTACAGCCAGAACGAGCTACCGCTGGGCGGGTAGAAGACGAAGTCGTTCGGCTTGCGGCCGTCAGCGCGGCGCTGCAACATCTCCCACACCGGATCCGTCACCGGAACCTGGCGGAAGCCATCTTCGGTCTTCGGCATCGGCTCGATGCGCCACTCGTTCCCGTACCGGCGCGCCACCTGGAAGACCTGAAGTGTCTGCTTCCGCTTGTTCATCGCCCGGATGGGCAGGCCGGCGATCTCGCCCCAGCGGAACCCGACCGACAGTTCGGTGACCAGCAGGTCGCCGATTTCCGGGTCGATGATGTACGCGGCGGTGATCAGAATCTCCGCCTCGTCGGTGTCGTCGAAGATCTGGCGGGTGTATGGGATCGCCTTCGGTAACGCAAGGCCCTTGATGGGGTTGTAACCGCGCAACGGTGGCTCGCCGTCGTCGCCGGGCAGACACGCTCGTTCGAACGTCGGGGAGACCAGGACGGGCATGACCGCTTCAGAAGATCATCGAGGTTCTCTACGCCATGTTGATCGTTCTCCGAAGTAAGCCATGCCCACATCGCCATCATCGCTGATCGCCTCGCTGTCGGCCGCACCGGCCGGACTCTCCACTGCACAGCTGGCCGCTGGCCTGCCCACCGCCCTGACGCGCGTTCCTGACGGCTGAGGCGACCGCGGTCGCGCCGCCCGCAGCGAGTCGACGACCGCGGCCGTTCCGCGATTCATCATGCCTGCGGAATCCGGCGAACCAGCGTCTCGCGTTCGTCGTCGGTCGCCACCAGGAGATGGTGGGGCATGCGGCGCTTCCGGCTCCGCGAAGGCAGCCGGACGTGGAGGTTTGACATCGGTGCTATCGATCCGCCGAGAGGAGTGATGATGGTCGACCCGCCCGGCCATGACCTGGTCGCCGACCATCTCCACGGCGTCGACCGTGTCGCGTCGACCGGACTGCCGACGTCCGTCGAGGCCGCAGCTGCCACGGCGACCTCGCTGTAATCAGATACAACGGACTACAAACCTCGGTGGCATTCAGGACGGATCGCAAACCGTGGCCACCACCAGTAGCGACAACACGGTCATCGTCTGGCCGCTCACTGCCGCCCGACCGCGCTGGACGTCCACCTCGCGGCCAACGCGAAGGCCGCTCGGATCGGGAACTGCCGGACGCCACGCAGTCGTTGTTAGTTAGTTGCCCCCAACCGGTCTGGATGCCCGGCCGCGGTCCACGACGCCGCGGGCGATACGCAGGTGACGCGGGCGGCACGTGAGTGGCATTTCTCACCCCGGCGTACCCCTGCAGGGGCGGTCCGAGCTCGATTGGAGAAGGGCCTGACCGCCGCAGCGCGACCGCGAAGGAGACTACGCGGCCTGGCCGCAACAGAATGTCCCGCTCGGCGCGCGCCAGGTTCTCGCCGCGCACATCCAGGTCCTCGACTACGACGGCGGTCGGGTCGAGGTCGTAGAGAACGCAGTGTGGACGCCGAGGGATCGCGACGGCCGCCCGCCAGCCTCGGGCGGCGAACAAAGACGGATACGTGCTGTCGTCGCGGATGCGCCCGGCGACCTACAGCTGGAGGAAACAGGGATGGATGGAGGATCGATATAGCGGTCGAATGCGTCGGCACGCACGATCGCACGGTGTTGTAGGGCGCTACGAGCGACGATGCCCTGTCCAACGGGGCGCCGTCGCGGATCTCCGCGTCCCTCGTCGCGCTATGGCCAAGGAGGGCTCAGGGACGGCTCAGTCCATAGCACGCAGTCAATGGCCCGGGGCAGGCCCGCCGTTCGGCGCGAGCCGATAGGCAGCTGCGGTCAGGCCCAGTTGCGGAGCAGGCTGACGGGTGTCGAGTGCGCAGGTCGTCGAGTGGGAAGTTGGGGACTGTACCTCGACTCAGCTTCACCAGGTGGGTCGGAGTGATCCGTCGCTGTTGGTACCGAGTTGCATTACCGCGATCACCTCGCAGTCCCTCGGGCAACAAATTTGTTAGATGGTTCATTACCCAGTGCGCCTCCGCTGCTCCCGGCCGGTCACGGACCGGCCGGGAGCAGCCTCACCGACCGAAGGGAGATCGATGCAACACGACCCGGTCGACGGCAGGTTCGAATCGCTGTGGCTGCTTGTTCTCCAAGGGCCTCGACCTGCACGTGGAGATGACCGCCGAGTATGAGCTGACGTATGTCTGCCTCCACGATGAACTCAACCGCGACGACGCCTGGCGCGCGTGGTGGGCGCCGACCGGCCGGCAGCGGCTCGAGATCTCCTTCAACATCGTGCCCGCCGAGGCCGAGTATGTCTCGGTGCGCCGCGGCAGCAGCGTCGTGCAGGCCGTCGTCGTACGGCCCACACACGGCTTCGCCAGCGCACCAGAGGCCTCCGAGCCGCAACGGGCCTACGACGACATCCGCACGAACCTCGGCATCGTCCAGGACCGCCTGAAGCTGCCGCCGACGCCGCCATTGCCGCCACTGCCCGTCCTCGACGAGAACGATCTGCGGGCCATGCGGGCGGTCAAGGAGGCGCAGGCCGCCGAACAGCGCTGGGTCGGCGAACTGGCCGCCTGGCTGAACCCGCCCGAATCCTGAGCACATCAGGCACGTCCACGGCCCAGCTCCCTGCCCACCAGTCCGATCCACAGACTGGCGAGGGTGAACCCCCGGCACCCCTGGCCCGCTGCTTCCTATCCCGGTCGTCATGGACGTGGACGGGGCACGCGCGTGCCGGAGCCGATCAAGATCGCCGAGCAGTCCCTGTGGAGGGACGCTGTGGACAACTTGTGGACAACTCGGCAGGGCTGTGGATAACTGGAACCAGCCAAACGGCTGTGGGTTCGCAACAAAGGTTGATCCGTTCTCACTCAGACAGACCCTTGTTCGAAGCATGCCAATGTTCCTGGCGTCCGGCACCATCACCGCCGATGGCGGATGATCGAGCGGTGGCTGCTGATCTGCGCGCCTACCGGGAGGCCATCTCTTCCTCCGTCCGCGGCAAGGTCGCCCTCGACATCGGAACCGGCCGCGACGCGCTCTGGGCGATACAAACCGCCCGAGCGGGCGCCCAGCATGTCTTCGCCGTTGAGCAGCAACCCGACACCGCCGGCCAGGCGCGCCGGGCAATCGCGGAAGCCGGCCTCACCGACCGGGTCACGGTCATCCAGGGCCGTTCCACCGACATTGAACTCCCCGAATCGGCGCAGGTGTGCATATCCGAAATCGTCGGCAACATCGCCTCCGCGGAAGGCGTCATCATCGCCCTTGCCGACGCCCGCCGACGCCTCTGCACGGCACACTGCGTCTGAATCCCGTTCCGCATCCAGACCTGGGTGGCCGCGATCGAGCCGCCTCCGGTACTGGCCGCCCAGGACTACGCATTGGCCGTCGAGAGCCTGCCACGGCGACCGACGCGAGAAGCCAACACGAGACCCAGAGGAGAGCGAACGCCTCTTGCGCAGCGTGCCGGGGTACGCGGCCGGCCCCGCCCGGACCGTCGAGCCGGCCGCCTCTCAGGTCAATGCCTGCGGCCCAGTGCCTCGCGCTTGACGAAGCCGATCACGCTGGTGGCCACGAACAGGACGACGCCGATCACCAGTAGCCAGAAAAGGCCCTTCACCGCGACACCCACGATGATGAAGGCCAGCCAGACCAGCAGCAACAGCACCAAGAGGGCAATCATTTCTTCACTCCTTGCTCGGACGAGCGTCCGTTCCGGGCGGTTCTGGCGTTGTCGAAGCGCACGTATCGGGGCTCACCGCGCACGGCAGGACTGGCGACCCTGCCGGTCGGCAGCCGAACCCCTGAACCGTTCCTAATCGCCGAATGCGTCCTTTGCAGCGTCCTTCAGCTTCTCGCTGGCCTGCTTGACGTCGCCCGCGGCCTGATCGACTCGACCCTCGCCTTCCAGGCGTTCATTGCCAACGGCCCGACCAGCCGTCTCTTTGATTTCGCGCTTGATCTCCTCTGCCTTGTTGCGCAGACTGTCCGCACCGCTCATGCGACCGTCCTCCTCCAATGCCCCACGCCCATCATGTGGCGTCCGATGGCGAATGCCATATGGCGCATTGACCAAACGCGGCACCCGGGCGTACAGCAAAGCTGGTTGACACGGCGCTGGCTGCGGCGGGCGCTCACCCGGCGCACGGGTTTCCGCAGTTCCGGGGTGGGTAGCCACCCACTCGCCGCGTCGAAGTCCGATCGGCACGGCAGCGGGAAGTTCCGAAGAAGTACGACACCAAGGGCGGGCGGGGCCGAGAGGCGCCCCGCCCGCCCGCGCCCGAGCACCCGCGTCGTCCCATGGCGGTGCACCGATCGGCTGGCGGGCAGCCGCCGCTACGCCATCGGCCTTTGCCACGATCCGCTGTCGGCCACCGTCGACGCCGGCGCCGCGGCAGCGAGCGCCCGCATCGCCGTGCCCGGACGAAGAGGGTGGCCGAGATGTCCTCGTGGTCGATCGGCGTGCTGGTCCTTGCCGTGCTGTGGCTGGCCTGCGCCGTGGCGGCGCTGCGCGTCGCGGTGCGGTTGGCACGGCAGGCCGAGCGTCACATGCGGCACGTCCACGGCGATGAACACGCCTGGATCAGGCCGCGCCCCGGCAGCCACGAGCGGCCGGGAGGCGCCGGGCGGCGCTGGGCGGCCTTGCCGAAGCGCCTGGTCCTGAAGGCGTTGCACCGTCCCGCGGGCCGCACGGCCCGCCGCGGGTGAATGGCTGTTTCGCCCAGAGGGGTGGGGGTACTCCCCCGGTTCTGCGAGCCTCACACGTCAGTTCAGCTCCGCGCCGACCGCATCGCCGTCGGGCGTCGCACGGGCCAGGTGCCGGTCGGCCATCACGCCGAGGGAGAGGCCATGAACTGCAAGACTCAGGTTGCTCTGGCGGCCGGCATCGGCTACCTGCTCGGGAGACAACGCAAGCTTCGCTGGGGCCTGCTGCTGGCCGCGGCGGCCGCGTCCGGCCGGCTCAGCCGGCCCGGTTCCCTGCTGGACCATGGCGCGCGCGCCCTCAAGGCGACGCCCGAGCTGGGCAAGCTCGGTGAGATGGGTGCCCCCCTGGTCGAGGCCACGAAGGAGGCCGCGCGGGCCGCGGTGACCGGCCGGATCGGCTCGATCAGCAACCGGCTGCACGAGCGCACCGAGACGCTGAAGGGGCGGACCGCACCCGAGCCCGAGGAGGAGGAGGAGGCCGAAGAGGCACCGGAGCGTGGGAGGCGGCGCGCCGGCGGCGCCCGTCGTGCCCGGCCGCGCGCCGAGCGCGAGGAGGAGCCGGAGGAAGACGAGGACGAGGAGAAGGAAGCCGACGAGGACGAGCGCGAGGAGGAGGACGAGGACCTGGTGAGTATGGGCAGGCGGCGCGTTGGCCGGCCTCCGGTACGGCGGCGCAGAGAGGGATAGCCCATCATGGCTGGACAATCGAGCGGCAAGGTCATCGGCGGCATCGGCGAGAAGATCGGCCAGCTGGTGAAGGACGAGCTGCAGGGGCTGGCCAAGGCCGCCGGGCGCAGCGCGATCGATGCGGCCGGCCGCAAGGTCGGCAAGCTGACGGATCGCCTGACCGACTACGCGAGCGGTTCGGGCAGCGCCGGTCTCAGCGCGGCGGCCGCCGGCGCCAAGCAGATCTCCGAGGGCAAGTCGCCGTTGCGGGCGGCGATCTCCGGCGGCTGGACCGGCCTCAAGGAGAAGGTCAAGGGCGTCTTCGGCGGCGGCAAGGGCAAGCCCAAGAAGCTGAAGCTCACCAACATCGAGGAGACGCTGGACGTCGGCGTGCCGGTGCGGGTCGCGTACAACCAGTGGACGGAGTTCGCCCAGTTCCCGAGCTTCATGAAGAAGGTCGAGAACGTCGAGCAGGAGGAGGACGCGAAGAACACCTGGAAGGCGCAGGTCTTCTGGTCCCACCGCACCTGGGAAGCCACGATCGTCCAGCAGATCCCCGACTACAACATCGTCTGGCGCTCCAAGGGCGCGAAGGGCCACGTCGACGGCTCGGTCACCTTCCACGAGATCGGGCCGAACCTGACCCGGGTCATGCTGGCCATGGAGTACCACCCGCAGGGGCTGTTCGAACGCACCGGAAACCTGTGGCGGGCGCAGGGCCGCCGGGCCCGGCTGGAGTTCAAGCACTACCGGCGCCACGTCATGACCCAGTCGATCCTCAACCTGGACGAGTCCGAGGGCTGGCGCGGCGAGATCCGCGACGGAGAGGTCGTGAAGGACCACGAGACCGCGCTGCGGGAGGAAGAGGAACAACAGCAGGAGCAGGACCGCGGCGAACGCGAACCCGAGGAGCCCGAGGAAGAAGAG
Source organism: Dactylosporangium salmoneum (assembly GCF_039532525.1). Classification (NCBI taxonomy): domain Bacteria; kingdom Bacillati; phylum Actinomycetota; class Actinomycetes; order Micromonosporales; family Micromonosporaceae; genus Dactylosporangium; species Dactylosporangium salmoneum. Next base: position 7,332 of record NZ_BAAARV010000055.1, on the reverse strand, counting down.
CCCGAGGAGGAGAAGCCTCAGGAAGAGAAGCCCGAGGAGGAAGAGCCGGAGGAGAAGGAAGAGGAAGAGGCCGAAGAGCCACAGGACGAGGGCGAAGAGCCGGAGGAGCCGGCACCACGGGAACGGCCCCGGCGGCGCCAGGAGCGGCCCGTGCGGCGCACCGCGGAGCGTTCCGGCCGCGACAGGAGGGATTGACGATGAGCACGTCCTTGCAGCCGAGCGGCGGCGGAGGGATCGAACGGCCGACGTCGACGTCGTTGGCCGAGGTGATCGACACGATCCTCGACAAAGGGCTGGTCATCGACGCGTACGTGCGGGTCTCACTCGTCGGCATCGAGCTGCTGCCCATCGATGCCCGCATCGTGGTCGCCAGCGTCGACACCTACCTCAGGTTCGCCGAGGCGGTCAACCGCCTGGACATCTCGCAGGAAAAGGCCGGGCTGCCGGAGCTCGTGGGGGACATCACCGAGGGCGGCGCCAAGCACAAGGTCAAGGGCGGCGCCCAGGGCGTGCTCGAGGCGGTCGGAGACAAGGTGCGGGACGTCGTCGACACCGGCTCCGAACGGCACAAACCCCAGCTCAGCAGGCCCAAAGACAACGAAGATCGACGGCCCCGCCAACGCATGACGAGCCACGGCCAACCCCGCCGCCACAGCGCCCTCGCCCTCTCAAGATGGCGAACGATGGGGGCGATGGACTGCTCCCGCCTCAGCCGAAGCAGCCGCCTGATGCCCGAAAGCCTTTAGCGAGGCAAACGGCTGCGGTCGTAGCCTGTCCGGCCTCTCAGCCAAGTACGGAAGAGGCCCGACGCTATGCCCAACGCCGGCAGCACAGCGAAAAGCAGTGGAGATGGTGTCACATCGAGTAGAAAGATCGCGACGAACGTCGCCACCACACCGGCGAAGCCGACACCGACGAGGACCCACCACAGGACATGCGCTCGCCTCGTGGCGCGAGTGTAGGTCCTGGCGAGGCCACATTTCGGCCTCCCGGCCGTTGCCGAGCAACGTCCCGCAGTGGCTCTTCGCGGGCCTGACCGAAGACGGCCAAGTCACGGCACTGAGGATGTACTGCCATCGGCTGCCGTCGCCGTAGTCGGGCAGCAGCGTGTTGCCCGGGAAGTCGGGGCACTTCGCCGGGCCCTCGGGCACGGCCGAGAGTCCGGCCTGCCTTCGGTGCGGGCGCAGGCGACTGGACCTGCATGATCGACTATTGCCGTTGCTCCGTGATCGGGCAGGTCCCGGTCCCGCAGCACGTCGCTGCGTCACGCGGTGAACGCCGCCGATTCTGCACCGTGCGTAGCGCCATCGCCGCTCGGTCGCCCTGGCGCAAATCCCGGCTGGCCGTGTCATGACGGCGGAGTGGCCGTGCGCGGCCGCCCGTTGCTGTCGGTATGCCAGCGGGACGACCACGACTAGCAGTGGTGCGGCCCCAGGGCTGGGTCGTGGTCACGGCGTGGAAAGCGGCGGACGGACCTGCCGGCCAGCCGGTAGCGGTGATCTGGCCGTGGACGGTGTACGTGCCGTAGGCGGGCGCAGGGATGGTCACCGGCACGCGGTACTCGCGTTCCTGCCCTGGGCCGAGTTCGTCGAAGGGCGGGGCCGCGACGAAGCCGGCTGGGCGTTCGCCGCGGCCGACCGTGACCGTAACCGCCGGGACGGAGGCCGTGGCCGTCCCGATGCTGCGGACGCGCACCGTCACCGTCCGCCGCACGGCCCGCCGAAGAGGTCGGGCCGCTGCCATCCATCGTGGACGGTCACGCCGGTGATCCGCAGTGCCGCGCTCGGGTGGTCCGGCCGGGCGGTCGCCGATGCGGCGGCGAGGGCCGCCGGCACCGTCCGGGTGACCGAGCTGGTCAGGAGCCGTGCGCGGACGAACAGCCGGTTGCCGGCGGGCCTGCGTTTCGCAGCGAGTCCGCGGTCAGCGTTTGAAGTCGAGTTCCTGCAGCTGGGTTTGGACGGTGTAGCCGCTCTCCCAGAGGTTCGCGCCGGCCATCACGTTCGGCATGGGGATATCGGCACGGTTGCTCCGCTTGCGCGGCGTGGAAATGCCGAGTCGGCGGTCGCGCTCGTGGATGAGCTCTTCGCGGGCTTGGCCGTCTTCGGTCAGGCCCATCATCAGTTGCGGGATGCCGTAGGGGAAGTCGTCTCGGTCGTACTGCCAGGTGTGGAACGTCTTGCCGTAGGTAGTGACAAGGTCTTCGAAGTACGCACGCTCAGCAACGTCGGGAATCCCAGGAGCGGTCAGGATCCCTGACTTCACCTCGTAGTGGTGGCTGTGCCAAAGCCGCTTCTCCTCCGTGGGTAGGTCGTGGAAGCGTTGTTCACTGATGATGTATTCGATCCCGATCAGGCGGGCATCGGCGGCGTTCCGATCGAAAATGACGCACTGGTGCAGGTCGTGTTGCAGGTGGATGCAGAAGTGGCTCGCCTCGACCTGGCGGCCCATGTCGTCGGCGTACATGTGAAACCCGTTGAGGTAGGTGCTCATCGCCTGCAACGGGTACTTCGGTTGCATCGCACCTGCGGTCATGTCGAGTACCCGGTGTTTGAGAGGGTGGCCCTTGCCGACTTTGGCGGTGGCCGCCACCTTGCGGGTCAGCAGAATGGCCGCTCCGGCCGCTGCGCCCGCCACGATGCCGAGGCCGACGCCCTTTGCCGAGCCAGTGGCGGCCTTCTGCGAACGGATCTTGGTCCCATTTTCGAAGGGATTCCCGACACGTGTCCAGCTAACCGACCTCGCGCGTCAAGGTCCGGCCTACCGGGTTGGGCGGATGACTCGGCGTTGCTGCGCCTGAACCGCCGCGGCGGCGCCGTGCCACCCGGGTCCCGTCCCGGATGCGGCGCTCGACCTGTTCGGTGGCCCGGCGACGGTCCTCGTCAGCGACCATGGCCTTGACCGGGTACCCCGCCATCCGGGCCGCACGACCCGGCACTGGACGGCCAACAGCCGAGGGATCTTACACAGTGATGATCGGCCGGATTCGAACGGTCCGATCGGTTACGGTGGCAGGCGACGCGTCGCTCAGGCGCGCACGGCGTCGAGCGCCTTCTTGAGGGCGGCGGGTTCAGCTGGCTTCGTCGGCGCCTTCGGGCGCAGCTGCAGCATCTTCGCGCCGATCTCCTGCAGTTGGTTTCGGCCGAGGCCATCCCGGACCTTCGGGAACCACTCGTCCTCTTCCTCCTGGACGTGGTGGGTGACGTTCTCGATGAGCACGGTGACCTTCGCATCGAAATGCTCGTCTTCGGCGTCCATGGTGGACAGTTCCAGGCACAGCACGTCGGCGACGTGATGCTCCTCGTACGACTCCAACACGTCCTGTTCGAGATCGGGCAGGAGACGGCGAACCTCGGGGTACATGACCTCGTTTTCGAGGTAGGTGTGCACGGTCAGCGCCTCAAGGATCTGCTGGACGATCTTCGACTTGCGCTCGGGAGTGCCGTCCTGCGCGGCCTGAAACTCCTTGAACAGCCGCTTGACGTTTTGGTGGTCCTCTTTGAGCATCACGATCGCGTCGGTCGACATCGCCACTCCCCGGTGGGTACGGACGGGATGATTGCGGTCCGGGTACCCGCCTGTTGAGCTGCGCAAACGCGAAGTCGTTCCGGCTGGGGGAGGGTCCGACTCGTCGGCTGTCCCGGGCTTGGATCACGCACCGGCGGGTAGCAGCACACCATGACTGCTAGCGCGATCGAGGTCCAGCGCTACCTCGATGACGTGGACTATCCGACGGACAAACGGCATCTTGTCGAGCAGGCTCGCGACAACGGTGCCAACGAGAAGGTCATGCGGACCTTGCAGGACCTTCCCCGTGACCGGTTCGCCTCGCCGAACGATGTCACCCAGGCCATCGGTGAGCCGTCGAAGCAGTACGACGTCGTGGAGATCCTGCTCGCCCGGCACACCGAGATCAAGCAGATGTTCACGCGCGTCAGTTCCGCTCAGGGAAGGCAGAAGGAGGAGCTGTTCCACGAGCTGGTCAGGATGCTGGCCGTGCACGAGAACGCCGAGGAGATCGTCGTGCATCCGGCGGCGCGTGACCTGATTCCGACGGAGACACGATCGTCGGCGAACGGCTTCAAGAGGAGTCCGACGCCAAGCGGGCGCTCGCCGACCTCTACGACCTGGGGATCGATCATCCGGAGTTCGACCGGCACCTGAGCGTCCTGGCCGAATCAGTGGTGACCCATGCCACGAAGGAGGAGCAACGAGAGTTCTCGCAGCTGCGCAAGCACGCCGACAGTGACCGGCTGCGCGGGATGGCGACCGTGTTCGAGGCGGCCGAGGCGGTTGCGCCGACACGCCCGCATCCCGCGGCTGGGGAGTCCGCGGCCGTCAACTTGATGGTCGGCCCGCCGACCGCGGTGTTTGACAAGATCCGCGACGCGATGCGCGACTGGCGCAAGCGCTCGGGCGAGGGATGAACGAAAGAGCCCGACGTCCTGCGGCGCGGCCACCACGAGCGGCGTATACCCCGCCGTGGTGCCGCGCCGCCCGAACCGGTCATGCCGTCGATCAATCACCAGACGGCTGATGTCTGCCCGCCGAGCGGCTGCCGGGGCAACGGCTCCCAAGCCGGGGTGCCGCGGGTCTTCACCGGCCGATCACATTCCGCCGGCGCCGGCTCGTCTGGCGCAAGCGCTCGGGCGGTGGCAGATCACGAGCGCCTCGTTGTCGGGGACCCGTCCGCACTCCTCGCCGGCCAGCACCCACGGGCGCACCTCCGAAAATGCATCTGGCGTAGATGCCGATAGTCGTCGCGGGCGGCGGGCTTGTGCGCGGATGAGGGCGGCCAGCGCGGACGAGTCGCTGCACCCCCGTCGTCCCCGGGCTCGGCGGTGAGGCGTCAGCCTCACCGCCGCGGCGACGGTGCTGCACGACGATGGGATACCGGGCCGCGCTGCCCGCGCCACCTGGCGTGCACGGGCCGGGTACGGCGCCGACGACCCGCGCGGCAGCAGCTGGAGAGAGCTTGTAGCGGCGGGGCGGGCGGCAGGTGTCGAGCGGGCAGGTGCAGACAGGCCACCTCTGGGTATCGGTATGTACATGCGAATCGGCTACTTCCTGTCGTGCGAGGAGTACACCCCGGCGCAGCTCATCGAGCAGGCGCGGATGGCGCAGGACGCCGGATTCCGGGGGCTGTGGATCTCCGACCACTACCATCCGTGGAACGACGAACAGGGGCAGAGCCCGTTCGTCTGGTCCATGATCGGGGCGCTCAGCCAGGTCGTGGACATCCCGGTCACCACCGCCGTCACATGCCCGATCCAGCGGATCCACCCGGCGGTCGTCGCCCAGGCCGCGGCCACCAGCGCCGTGCTGCACGACGGGCGGTTCATCCTCGGCGCCGGCACCGGCGAGGCGCTCAACGAGCACGTCACCGGCGAGCGGTGGCCCTCGGCCGGCGAGCGCCTCGAGATGCTCGAGGAGGCCGTGGGCGTCATGCGCAAGCTGTGGGACGGCGGGTTCGTCAACCATCGCGGGCGGCATTTCGCGGTCGAGCAGGCTCAGGTCTACACCCGGACGCCGACACCACCCAGGGTCTACCTGTCCGCGTTCGGCCCGAAGGCGCTCGACCTCGCCGGGCGCATCGCCGACGGCTACATCCTCACCATGCCCGACGCCGGCCTGGTGCGCGGGTACCGCGAGGCGGGCGGCGGCGACAAGCCGGTGCAGGGCGGCTTCAAGGCGTCGTGGGCGCGTACCGAGGACGAGGGTGTGGCGACCGCGCACCGGCTGTGGCCGAACGCGGGCCTGCCCGGCGAGCTGTCGCAGGTCCTGCCGTCGCCGAAGCACTTCGAGCAGGCCTCGCAGCTGGTGACGCCGGACGTCGTGCGCGAGGCGATCGCCTGCGGCCCCGACCCGGCGAAGCAGGCGGCGCAGCTGCGGGCGTACGAGGACGCGGGCTTCGACGAGGTGTACGTGGCCAACATCGGCCCGCACTATGGCGAACTCATCGACCTGTACCACAAGGAGTTCCTGTAGCCGTGCCGCACGTCCTGCGGGAGCTCGCCTTCCTCGGCGACGGCCGGCGCGGCGCCGTGCTGGGCGGTCCGCGGCGACGTGCGCTTCGACGCCGGGGCGCGCGCCGCGTACTCCACCGACGGCTCCAACGGCGCGGTGGTGGTGCACGCGGATCTGGCCGGTGTGGTGTACTGCGACTCGTCCGGGCTCGGCGCGCTGGTCCGCGCACAGAAGTCGGCCCGGCACGCCGGCCATCGGTTCGCAATCTTCCGTCCGAGGCATGTGCTGCACCGGATGTTCGTCATCACCGGCCTGGACGCCCTGTTCGATATCGTGCCGGGCCCTGCCACCGGACACCGCAGCCGGCAGCTAGGCGGCGGCGCTGCTGGGCAGCCGGACAGTGTCGAGCCAGAACTGGTTGATCTGCCGGACGATGTCGACGAACTCCTGGTAGTCGGCGGGTTTGGTGACGTAGGCGTTGGTGTGAGTGTTGTAGCAGGCGACGACGTCCTCGTCTGCGCTGGAGGTGGTAAGAACCACGACGGGGATGCTGGCCACCGACGGGTCGTCCTTGATGGTGCGCAGGACCTGGCGGCCATCGACGCGGGGCAGGTTGAGGTCGAGCAGGATGAAGTCCGGCCGTGGCGCGTCGGTGTAGTCACCGCGCTGGTAGAGGAAGTCGAGGGCCTGCTCACCGTCACGGGCGACGTGCAGGCGGCTCGCCTGGACGTCGTCGCCGAACGCCTCCCGGGCCATGAGCTCGTCGCCGAGGTCATCTTCGACGAGCAGGATCTGCGCAGTCAGTGCATGGCCGGTGCTCATGATGGGTCCCTTCATCGAGCATGCCGCGAGGGCGCGCCATCCAGGCGCGTTGAACGATGGAGAGAAGCCCGTGCCGCCACGCCTCGTGCGGTGCAGCGGGTTCGGATCTGGCAACTGTACGCCTGATCCGGTTCGATCAAACAGTGGCCGCCGCCACGTCCAGGCACCGCCGCCGCGCCGCAGCATGCGACCGTACGCCGAACCGCGCGCGGCGCCGTCTGTGACGCCTGTGCCTCGGCCGTCATCAACGGTTCCTCCTCAGTGGTTCGGCTGACCGGTTGGGCGGCCTGCGCCAGTGAAGCCATCAAGCGCATACCGGTCACGGTGGCGGACAAGTGGTGACGTAGGTCGCCGCGGCGCGTTCGGCGGCAATGACGAGGCGGGCGAGGCCGGCGCTCATCTGGTCGGGCAGGTACGTTGACGCGGCGGTGTGGAAGTCGCGGAAGTGGCCGACGCGATGTAGGAACGCCGTACGGGTGGTCTAAGGCGTGTTTCATAACCCGTCATAGCCAGTCGTTGATGATGGCGATGGTCAGGACGGCTTGG
>NZ_BAAARV010000054.1:9386-18343 GCF_039532525.1 Dactylosporangium salmoneum | reverse complement strand
CTGGCGATGATCGTCACCGCCGGGCACCGCGGTGACAGCCCGCAGTTCATTCCCGTCCTGCGCCGAATCCGAGTCGGCAGACTCGGCGCCGGCCGGGCCAGGACCCGCCCGGTGCTGGTCCTGGCCGACAAGGCCTACACCAGCCGCGGCAACCGCAGATATCTACGTTCTCGGGGGATCAAGGCCTGCATCCCCAGCAAGACCGATCAGGACGCCCACCGCAAAGCCAAAGGCTCCCGCGGCGGACGCCCACCGAACTTCGACCCACAGCTCTACCGGCTACGCCACGCCGTCGAGAACGGCATCAACCGACTCAAACGCCACCGCAGCGTCGGCACCCGCTACGACAAGCTGGCCGTCCGCTTCCAAGCCGTCCTGACCATCGCCATCATCAACGACTGGCTATGACTGGGTTATGAAACACGCCTTAGGTGCGTCGGTATGCGACTCATCTTCTATGGTTGCACTCGTCGAGGTGGTCACGGGACGACGTGGAGGTTCGTGTGGGTGCATCATCGTGGAGCGCACGAACGGACTACCAAGAGGATCTTGAAGCGGCTCTTCGACTCGCACGACAGGACGCCTACAAGCGGGGCTCCTTCTATCGCGCCGAGCAGGACGCCGAGGCTCGGACAATGACTGAGGAAGAGTACGTTGTCCAGCAGATGGCCGCGGTAAGAGACAACTTGCCGGATGAGTTCCGCAACGAGGGTTGGGAGCCCGACGACTCGTTCGTCCGAGAGGCTTGGCACGCCGCGCAGATCGAAGTGACCGACCCGGACACGTTGCTGGCGTCCCAACCGTTTTCCGGTACGCACTCGGTCATCGACATGACCGGCGTAGGCGCCGTCCCGGCTGACGGTATCGTGGCGCCGGTCCCAGATGGCGTCCTCGACAACATCTTCGGTACGCGACGGCCGAGCGTGGCGGCTGTCGGGGCTGCTATCGGCCGCCACGCGATTGACGACTTCGGCCGTGACCGAGGCGCGTACCTCATCGCCTACGACGGCGCAGTCCCCGCATTCATCTACTTCCTTGGACACAGTGGCGATTGAAACCCCACCGAAGTCCCAACCAGCAGAACCGTACGGCCGTCCCAATCCAGCCGGGGAAGCCATCGCACTCATCTCCGCCGTGAGCGCGCGGCGGCCGGCCAGTGCTCGCCGCGGACGGTGACTGACTCGGCGAGGCCAAGGCTTCCTGTCCTGGCCGATGAGCGGAAACATGATCATGCTGGCCTGGTGACCGGCCCCGCGAGGGCGCGGACCAGCCTGAAGGCTTCAACTGCAGGGCCAGCGTTATCCTGCGGCGGTGCGCCCCACCATGATCGCCGACGTCGTTCTCCCGCCGTCGGGATGGATCAGTCACATTGCTGGGGTCGGCTGGCTGGTCACTCATCCGGCTGGTCGGTCAGCGACCATCCTGAACGGTGACCTGAGCGTCGTCGTGCGAGTCGATGTCCCTGTGGCGGCGCAGCACTTCGTGGCAAGTGTTAGCGAACGGCACCTGGCCGCGGTGACGCTCGACGAACTCGTTGTCTGTGACCGCAGTGGGCGAGTGCTGTGGAGACGCGAGCATGTGATCCCACGCGCTGGCTTGCCGTGCGAACCGAACTGTCATCTCGACGTCCGAGGAGCTCTATGGGTATACCTGCCGGCCGGCGACGAGTTGGCTGTTCACGACGCGGCCACCGGCGAAAAGATCGATATAGCACGAGGCTCGACTCCTCGGTGGGCGCGGCTGGCTTCTGGCCTCACCCTGACCGCAAGCGAATCGGGTTGCACGTGGCCACGGGACAGGACACCCCGCTCAGTCACCTGGCCTGGTTGGCGGACGGACGGATCCACGGGCGGAACCTTCCCGGCGAGTTCCTCAACGGCTTCACCTCTAACGGCGAGCGATACCTGGCCCTACCTCACGACGTACGCGAGATCACCATCCGTGACCTTGCCACCGGCATGGCCATGGTCTCCTGCGACTCCGAGAACATCCCGGGGTACGACTGCGACGGCAACTACCGCCTCATGGAGGCCGCCGCGCTGGTCAGCGACGACTTCGTCCTGGCGGCGGTCAACACCGACGATTTCGCCAGCGACTTCGAAGAACACCTCCTGCTCTCCACCCGCAGCCTGCGCTGGCAGGCCACCGCCGACTACAGCCGGGACATGACCCAGAATGCGATTGCCGCCACCGATGGACATGGCCGCTGGATTACCACGGGGCAGGACACCACCGTACGGCTATGGCAGCTTCCGGACTCCATCAGCGACGAGGTCCCCGGACAACTGCAACTTTGGTGAAGCTCCATTACGTCGCTGGCGCGGCGGGCAATGCGCATCCGCCGACACGAGCGGTCGAGCTGGACTTTGATGGCCAGATACTGACGCTCAAAACGTGGCAGGGGGAGGTCAAAGCCTGACTGGCCACGGTATCCGCTATGCCGCGTCCGGTGCGCGGTGGCCGGTCCAGGCCGTCACGATGCGTGTCGCTTGTAGGGTGCCAGTGTGCGCTCGCTGTTGGAGCTGGTTGATGCCGTCGATCCGGCCTGGCCTGAGGTCGAGGCGGCTGTGGCCGCCGCGCCGTATCCGGTCGTTGTCCTCGCCGTCGACCCGCGGCGCGCCGACGAGGAGCTCCGGTTGTTGCAGGTGACGACGCGGTCGTGGTTGGGGGCGGTGGTCCACCGTAGCGGCGGCCTGATGCTCGAGCATGGGTGGCTGCGCGTCTTCGGGTCGGGCAGCGACGAACATCGCCTGGCCAGTCTGAGCCAGGTCAACGACAACGTTGCCGGCGGCATGATCGTGGCGCAGGACGTGCTGGGCGGTCAGTTCGCCTGGATGTCGGACTCCGATGGCACGCCGACGATCTGGTATCTGGCGCCGGACACGTTGCGGTGGGAGAACTGCGAGCGGGGATACGGTGCCTGGCTCGCGGCCATGATCGGTGGTGCGATGACCGGATTTTACGAGTCGCTGCGTTGGCCGGGCTGGGTCGAAGAGGTCGGCGCGTGCCGGCTCGACCAGGCCATCAACGTCTTCCCACCGCTGTGGACCAAGGAGGGCAAGGATCCCGCGGCTGTATCGCGCCGTACGGTGCCGATGTCTGAGGCGATGTCCTTGATCGGCTTGACGCAGGACAGCCAAAGTACCCCATAGAGACGCCGCCTCGCCTGCATTTGTCACCGCCGGGCCCAGTGATCACGTTCACGCTCATGCCGCGTTGGTGCGCGGCGGCCAGCCCGTGCGCCTCACCACGAGTAACCAGCACGGCGAGGTCAGGACTTCCTGTCCTGCCGAATTGCGGTGACGTCTGCCGAACGGCGCCGCGGACGAATTTCGGATGCGCGGGAACCACCTGCCGTCGTGGGGGGTGAGTGTAGGTATGGAGCATTGCCCGCCTGCCGATGCCGACGTCGCCGAGCTCTATGCGGCGTGCTACAGCCGGCTCGTCGGTGTTGTGGCGCTCGTCGCGGAGAGCCGCGCGGAGGCCGAGGAGTGCGTCCAGGAAGCGTTCGTGCGGCTGCTCGGCCGCTGGCAGCGGGTCTCTCGCTTGGACTCGCCCGAGGTCTGGGTCCGGACCGTGGCGTTCCGGCTGGCCTCGAACCGGCGGCGCAAGGCGCGCAATGCGCTGCGTGCGCTCCTGCGCCACGGGCCCGCGCCTGCCGTACCGGCCCCGACCGCGGACGGCGTCGATGTCGTCTCGGCCCTGCGTGCGCTGCCCGTGCATCAGCGCCAGGCCATCGTCATGTACCACCTGCTGGAACTGGGCGTCGACGAGATTGCCCAGCAGTTGGGTGTGGCGCCCGGCACCGTGAAGTCACGACTCAGCCGGGCCCGCCGCACGCTGGCCGGCCGGCTGCGAGAGGAGATCACCCATGCCTGACCTCACCGACCTGCTGACTGCGGCGGCAATGCGGCAGCACCCCGCGCGCCCGCCCGCGTTCGCCGAGGTCCTCAGGGTGTACCGCCGGCGAGCCCGGCGCCGCCACGCCGGCGCCGCAGCCGCCGTCGCGCTCACGCTCGGCGCCGTCGGCGCGCTCACCGTGCTTGCGGGGCAGCCCGCCGGCCCGCCGACCACCGTCACAGTGACCGGAACGCTGATGCTGACCGGCGGCAGGCTCACGATGAACGCGACCCCCGTCGAACACGGCGTCGCCGGCACGGTCTGGTTCAAAGCGGGCAACGGCAGCTTCACCAGCACCACCGCCGGGCGTGACGGCCGGTTCCGGATCATGCTGGCCCCCGGCCGGTACCGCGTCACTGGCCGCCCGGCCTACCTCGACGCCAGCAGCGCCCCGGGCAACCCGGACACTAGCGCGTCACCGGCCGCCGACGCACCCGCCGCCCAGGCGAGCCGGCCCGGTGCGGCATCCCCAACGTCTCCCGCACCAACGGTTACCAGCGCCAGCAGCGACACGGTGGTGCTCGCCCCGAACGACCTAAATCATCAACCCTGCTGGGCGCTGGACCCGATCGACGTCGCCACCGGCGTTACCGACGACGTCCGGGTGCTGTGCCAGATGCGCTGACGCAACACCCGCAAGAGCCATCCGCAGCCGCATTGTCGACGCATGCGCGCACATCTACCGCCGTTGGTGCGCCGCGGCCGGTCAGCCCCCGTCACTGCGGGTAGCAGGCTCGGCGAAGGCGAGGCTTCCAAGATGCCGATGAGCACGTGCCGGTCCGAGCCCACGGAAATCGGCACTTTCTCCACAATCTGAGGTCGGTGATGCCTCCCGTGTTGATCGACTCCTTCGCGAGGCGCCCGAGGTGTAACGCGGCGAGATATTGACTCATAAAGATGCTTGTGCGCGGGGGCCGCGAGTGCTTCTATCTGTTAATCAGTCTGACTAACAGATAGATGGAGGCCGCCGACCCATGTCACCGACCCGTACGCGCCTCGCCGTGGCAGCCGCCGCGGTTCTCGCGCTCGCCATCCCGCTCGCCATCAGGAACGCCGACGCCGCCACGACGCCCACCACTGTGAAGGCAGGCCCCGCTGTCGCCACCTCGTTCACGCCCGCCCAGGTGCTGGCCGGCGTCCAGGCGAACATGACGACCGCGAAGAAGGTCAACTCCAAGCCCCACATCAACACCATGACGCGGGCCCAGAACGTAAACGTGTACCAGGTCGCGCCGGGCGTCTACGCCTACACCTCCGGCCTGGCCATCGACACCGACGGCAGCGACCCCGATCCCGACCCCGACCACCAGGGCGAGACGACCTGGTCGGACAGCAACGGCAAGGCCCTGGGCGCGCACCACGTGCCGTTCTACGTGCTGGGCGACGACTGCTGGGACCGCACGTCCCCCTGCCCGCACTTCTTCTACAAGGAACACAACATGACGGGCCGGCAGTTCGCCCTGATGTTCTACAACGGCAAGTGCATCGGCGCGATCTTCGGCGACACGCAGACCGCGAACAACCAGACCACCTCGGACAACGACTCCCGCGAACTGGGCGAGGGGTCCGTGAAGGCGGCCCAACTGCTCGGCATCCCCAGCAGCGGCACCACCGGTGGCGTTGACAACGGCGTAACCGTGGTGATGTTCTCCGGCTCGTCCTGGGTCGTGAACGGCACCAACGCCAACCTGAACGACAACATCCAGGCCAAGGTCCAGACGGCCCTGGACAGCCTCGGCGCAAGCCTGGGGGGCACACCGCCCACGACTCCGCCGCCGACCGGTAGCACATTCGAGGCGGAGACCGGCACGCTGTCAGCCGGTGGCACATTCGACTCCAACCACCTCGGCTTCACCGGTACCGGCTTCGCCAATACGGCCAACGCAGTTGGCGCGTACGTCGACATCCCGGTCACCGCGGCCACCGCCGGCACCAAGACCCTGACCTTCCGGTACTCCGACGGCACCAGCGCTGCGCGGCCCGCGACCATCTCGGTCAACGGCACCTCACGCGGCACGCTGAACTTCCCGATCACCGCCAACTGGGACACCTGGGCCACCGCGTCCATCTCGGTGCCCCTGACCGCAGGCACCAACACCATCCGGGTCACCGGCACCACCGCAGGCGGCGCCGCCAACATCGACTCGGTGACCATCTCCTAGTCAGTCAACCACTCACATCCGTCCGGTGCCGGCCGGCGGGCCACCTCCCGTCGTCCGGCGCCGGTGCCGTCTCACCGGCCGGCTTTGACCAGCAGGCCCCGCGCCGATCATCTGTCGCGGTCCGGACAGCCCGGCCCGGATAACGTGTGCGGCGGGCACGGCCGCCAATGCGGGCAACGACCGCGGTCAGTCAGTGCTACGCAGAGGCGGAATGCCCAATGCGGCGAAGAAGCGGTTCGCCTCGGCTTCGACGAAGACGTCGGCGTCGTCAACGTCCTCCCGATCGAGATCGTCGGCTCCGACGTCTTCGGAGAGATCCTCGGCGAGATAAGGCTGGAGGGTCGCCGCCGTTGCGGCGCGGTCCCCGTCCGTTGCGCCGCCCTGTCGGCTCGCCCGCCAAGCCGCCAGGCCCGCCGCCTCTCGGCATGTGTCCGCTGCGGCTGACGCAGCCGGGTCTTCGAAGTACGTGCGGGGCGTATAGCCGAGGTAGGTCACCCCACACCAGGCCCAGTAGGGCGATAGGTGATCGTGGCGATATCGCTGTCGTGGATGTCGACGTGGAGCCAGAGATCGGCGTCCGGCTCGGCGCATTCCCCAGCGTCTGCCTCCGTCCAGGACTGCCCGTCGAACAAGAAAGCGCCGAAGTAGCCCATACCTTCGTCTCCAAGCCCCTGAGCGGTCGACATGCGGAATTCATGGCGCCGCCGACGCTCCCCTGGTAGGTATGGCGAGGCACGCGATGTGACTCCGCGCTACTGTCTACGCCGATGATGGACGATGAGCGCAGCACCGATTTCTCGCCCAGGTGCGTCCAGCGTGCATACCTGTATCTGGAACGGAACGTCGATGTGACCGGACCGCCGTTCACCTCCGGCGATCTAGCTCTGATGTCGTTCGACCCCGACGAGGTTACGAGGCTGGTTGGGCTTCAGCCGACCACGACATGGCGCTCCGGCGGCCCACATCCGGTATCGGGAACCTCGAGACCGCGTCGATTCAGCAGCTGGAAGTACGAGCAGCCAGAGGCGCACAACTACATCACCGAAGACATCGTTGTTCCCCTGCTGGACGCCATCGAGCCATACACCGACGGCATCCACACGGCCTGCCGCACCATGGGCATGCGCGCCGGCATCATGGTGGTCGTCACCATGCACGGCGACCGCGACACCGTCGATGGTGAACCTCATGTGTCCACCGCCGCCATCACGTACACATCGGAGACCCTACGGCGGCTGGTGGAGCTGGATCTGTCATTGGCACACGACCAGTACGTTCTCTTACCCGACTAGCGAATTCGGCGCCGCCGTATTCAGTCCTCAACTGCCGGCTGACCGCCTGGGTCGACGGCGTGCAGCGCCGGTGGTCTTCCAGTGAGCGGGCTGACGAGCGGGACAACGCGGCAGGGCTACGAGATTTCGCCCAGTACCTGGACAACGGGCTCGAAGCGGATCTCCGCGACTATGGATTCTGGCTGGACAACCGACGACCATGCCAGGCCCATGAGACGCTTCCTCGCCTGAACCAACCGTAGGAACGACCCAGCCAGCTTCCGCTCATAGCCGCGATCAGTCCGCTGGACTGTCGTGGGACTGCTCGTCGGGCGAGGTGTCGTCTACGGGCTCGCCGAGAGCAGCAGGTTGAGCGCGTTCACGGACGGTCGTGCAGGAACCACGCGTCGCTGCGGGTCACGGCGAGCGCGAGCGCCCACGGCGGCATCTGGAGATTGCCACCGACCGCCTTGAGCTGCTTGGCAAGCCGCCATGCGTCTGGACCGAGCGTCGGCGGCCGGGCGACGACGAACTGCAACATCGTCGTCCAGCAGGCCACCAACTCGGCACCGCAGTGTCGTTCCCACTGCCGAATCGCCGCCGCCAGCCCCGCCGGCCCGTCGGGCCGAGCACCTGATCCCGTCTACCTGCAGTCGACCGAGTTTGTGCTCGACCCGACCGGGTACGTGGCCATCAGCGTCTACGGAGCCATCGGACAACTCGTACCGGACGACGTCACTGGACTGGTCCGCGACCTGGGTGAACACCGGGCGTAACCATGGCTAGTCGGCACAGGCCGTGCGGCACGGTGACACGATCTACGTGTCCGGACAGTTCTCATGCCGAGGTCTGGTGCCACTAACACTGGTGAACCGAAAATGCCGTGCAGGCGAGGCCCGGGCAAAGGCAGGTGCCGGATGAAGGCGATCGTGGTCACGGACCGGGCTGCGGGAACGGCCGGGATGACGTTAGTGGAGCGGCCCGAGCCGTCGGCAGCGATAAACGACGTCGTTGTTCAGGTTCATGCGTCGGGATTCGTCCCGACTGAGATGGCGTGGCCCTCAACCTGGACCGATCGCCTCGACCGTGACCGGACACCGTCGATCCCCGGGCACGAGGTGGCCGGAGTGGTCACCGCTCTCGGGTACGGCACGACCGGTCTGTCTGTCGGACAGCGGGTGTTCGGCATCACCGACTGGCATCGCGACGGCACCCTGGCGGAGTACGTGGCCGTCGAGGCACGCAACCTCGCGCCGTTGCCGGGCGACGTCGACTTCACGATGGGCGCGAGCCTGCCAATCTCGGGCCTGACCGCGTGGCAAGGGCTGTTCGAGCACGGCCGCCTTCAGGCGGGGCAGAGTGTCCTCGCGCACGGCGCGGCCGGCGCAGTCGGGACGATGGTGACGCAACTCGCGCGCGAGGCTGGCGCGTATGTCATCGGTACAGGGCGCGCTGCCGACCGTCAGAAGGCGCTCGACTTCGGCGCGCAGGAGTTCGTCGACCTCGACAACGACGCGATGGAAGACGTCGGCGGCGTCGATCTGGTGTTCGATGTCATCGGCGGCGACATCCAGCATCGGTCCGCAGGCCTGATTCGCGCCGGAGGAACACTGGTGACCGTCGT
>NZ_BAAARV010000054.1:0-9347 GCF_039532525.1 Dactylosporangium salmoneum | reverse complement strand
GGCCCGACGACGGCTTGGCGGTCGACTTCGTTGTCGAGTCCGATCGCACCCAGCTGAGTGAGATCGTCCAGCGGGTGCGGGACGGACGACTGCGGACAAACATCGGCAACATCGCAACCCTCGACGATGCCGTCGCAGCCCTCAACCCGACCGAGCGGATCAGCGGGAAGACGATCATCCGCGTTCGTCCGTGAGGACTCGGGGACGCGATCGTCGGCGGTAGGTCGGCACAACCAGGCTGGCATTCCCTGCCGGTACTTCATCAACCTGCACGTCGTCTGCCGTGGTGGCGCGGCGGATCGACTGGCGGGTCAGGATACCGAACCAGGTCTCGATCTGGTTGATCCAGCCCGACCCGACCGGGGTGAAGTGGAAGATGACCTGCGGATTTCCTCCAGCCAGGCCGTCACCCGCGTTCTCCCCCAGGCAGGCCATCACCCGCGCTATAGCGTGGGACGCGTCGCAGTTCGACCGACACGAACAGGAGACCGCTGAACCAACACGAACAGGAGAACGCGATGTCCGAGTCCTTTTCGCTCCCCACTGGACCCGAAGGCGTCATCCCGTCGCTGATTGAGCGATTTAATTCCGGCGAGGTCAGCGAGATGATGACCTTGTACGAAGGAGCCGTGCTCGTCGCGGACGACGGGCGGACTGTCTCTGATCGCGCCGAGGTCGCTGCCGAACTCGAGCGCGATCTCAGCCTCGGCCTGCCGCTGGCGGCCAAGGCGCGCCATGTGTTCGTTGCCGGCGATATCGCCGAGATCGTGGTGGACTGGGCAATTGATGGCACAGGTCCCGACGGCAGGCACGTGCACGTCGCAGGTACGGCAAGCGATGTCGCGCGGCGAGGCGCGGATGGGCGCTGGCGGTACCTGATCGACAATCGTCTTGGGACGGCGGTACGACAGCCCGCCTGACACGTGTGCGCCACGGCAATTCTCGGGGAACGGGGGATACGCCATGAGGACGATCGAGCTGTACCCCGATGACGTTCACAACCAGCGGACGATCCGCCAGGGCCACCCATCTGACTGGGTCAACCGCGAAGGTGGTGACTACGACCTGGTGGTGCTCGGCGGCGGACCGGGCGGCCTCACCGCCGCCACGACTGCTGCCGCAGGCGGGCACCGCGCCGCTATGACCGAACAGCGGCTGACCGGGGGCACCTGTGTCAACTTCGGCTGCACGCCGAGCAAAGCGCTGATTCGCTGCGCACGCGCGGTCCACGAAGCGAGCCGCGGGGCCGAGTTCGGCTTTCGGCTCGACGCCCCACCCCAAATTGATTTCGGCGCGGTCATGGATCGGGTCCGCAAGATGCGTTCCATGAGCAGCGCAGGCGATGCGGTCGAGGTGGCCGAGCAAGCGGGGGCGGAGGTCTACCTCGGGCACACGCGCTTCACCGCGCCGAATGCCGTGGAGGTCGAGGGCCGGCTACTGCAATTTCGGACAGCAGTGATCGCCACCGGATCGGAGCCCGTGGTGCCCCCCATCGAGGGACTGCGGACCGGCGAGTACCTGACCAACGAGACCGTCTTCTCACTGACCGAGCTGCCAGCCAGGCTGGTCGTCATCGGCAGCGGCCCGATGGGATGCGAACTGGTCCAGGCCTTCCGCCGTCTCGGCAGCGAGGTGGACCTGGTCAGCCACTCCAGGACCCTGCTGCCCAATGATGAGCCGGAGGTCAGTGAGCTGATCCGTCGCCGGTTCGAGCAGGAGGGGATAAGGCTCCATCTGGGGTTCATGGCAGTACGGGCGGGCGCCGGCCGTTTGCTGGCGCAGGGCACCGACGAAACACGCGAGCTGCCCTATGATGCGCTGCTGCTCGGCACCGGCCGTAAGGCGAACGTGGAGCACCTGGACCTGGGCGCGGCAGGGGTGCACGTCGCCAGGGACGGCGTGGAGGTAGATGAATACCTGTGCACCAGCAACCCCAACATCTATGCCATTGGCGATGCAACCTTCCCGCAGAAGTTCACGCACGCGGCCAATGCGACAGCGCGGCTCTGTATCGCGAACGCGCTGGACGGAGCGCATCGCCCGGTACGAGAGCTCGTCATTCCCCACTGCACCTACACCGATCCCGAGGTGGCCGAGGTGGGCCTAACTCCCCGCCGAGCCCGCAACGAAGGTGTCGTCATCGACGCTTACCGGCTCGACCTGGCCAAGCTGGCGCGGGCGTTCATCGACGGCGAGGAGGAGGGGTTCGGGGCGATATACACGCGCAGCGGCAGCAGCGAGATCGCAGGAGCGACGCTTGTGGCGGCGCACGCCGGTGAGATGATCAGCGAGCTTACGCTGGCAATCACGAACCAGATGTCGCTGGAGGCGCTGGCCAACACGGTTCACTGCTACCCGACGCAGGCCCAGGTCTTCCAGCAGATCGCACTGCAGCACGCCAGACCCCAGAAGAGCTAGCTGTTCGGCTTGGGTGACGGCCTGTTGAACAACGAACGTTCAAGATCGCTAGTGCCGGATCACACCTTCGCATGCACACGCACTCATCGGCGGACTTTCGCGACGAATCCAGGCTGGACTGACGCCAAACGGACCAGGAGCGAACCCATGGAACGGGAAATCATCCGGGTCGAACCCATCGACAGCAATTTCGAGAAGTGGGGCGCGCCAGTGTCGACCTGTACCCGGGCCGGCAACATGGTGTTCGTCTCGGGCATGCCGCCTTTCGACCCCGACACCGGGGAAATCCTCCCGAACGCGCCGTTCGAACACCAGGTCGAGCTCATCCTCACCCAGGTCAAGAAGGCGCTCGAGGCCGCCGGCTCGGACCTCGAGCATGTGCTGAAGTGCAACGTAATGTGCATCTCGGCCAAGCACTTCAACGCTTTCAACGAGGTCTACAAGCGCTTTTTTCCGAACAACCCGCCTGCCCGCATCTTCTTCTGCGTGCCGGAGTGGACGGGCCCCTTCGACGTCGAGGTCGACTGTATCGCCGTCACGAAGGACTGAGGGCGTCGGCCGCCGAGCAGCGCGGCGAGCGCTGAGCGCAGACGGGCCCCGGCGGAGTCGAGGAAGCTCCGCGTCTTCAAGGGAAGCGTGCCCTGCCTCGCAGTGAGGTGTCGTGGCCGTGACTGCCGCGTCGGCGGTCTCGGTCGCATAAAGCGCCGCTGCGACCTGGCGACGGAGGGCAGTATCGAGTCCGGCTGGCCGAGCAAGACGTCCTGAGCGCCACGCTGGCGGCAGAGAACCCCGGCATCCCTGACGGATAGTCCGTCGGATGCCTAGGTCAGTGTGTGGGTCGGGGTGCCATTCCGCTGAGCTTGTCTGGACAGTTCGGTTCAGGGCGCCTACCTTATGCGTCGACGTCGAACTCGTACAGCGCGACGTCTTGACGGGCAGTCACTAGGCTCTCGCGCAGCGATCTTGGCGCCCTCATCTGCCGCAATCCGGTCGCAACGGAACGTTACGGCAAGTTCGTCGGCCGGCTCACGGACATGCCGATGAGCGTGTCGGTCAGCTTTCAGAAGTCCGGGGTGACCTGGAGACGCTGGAGTTCCTCGGGAGCGTCGTCCGGCGCGGTCGACCAGCCGGGCAGGCCGCCCCAAGCGATCGACGTCCGCAGGTACTCGACCAGCGTGATCGGGCCGGTCCGCCAAGTCAGGCCAATCAGCGCCGGGTCCGCGGCCCGACTCGGCAGACGGATGGTGTACGAAAGGCCGCTGATGTTCGCCTTGGTCATGTCGTCCGGCGAGAACATGAAGTCGAACGGGCCGGGGTCACCATAGGAATCACGGTGGTCGTCCCATTCCTGCCGCAGCCAGCTCGCCCCAGGGATTACCAGCGGGTCGGGCAGCGGAGCGTCGTCCGGCTCCATCTCCTCATAGGTGATCCCGAGCACCGGGCAGTCACCGGTGAACATCACCTGGCCGACGTTGCGTAGGCACGCCGACAGCGCCGCCGGCAACCCGCCGATCTCCTCGTCGAGCCGGGGCAAGTCGGCAAGCTCTTCATCGGTCGGCGGCCGGTACAGGGTGCCCGCTGGTACCAGGCCCAGCTCGGCCAGCGCCTCCGCGAGCCGACGCACGTGAACGGCAACGCGCCGCATCGTCTCGTCGGACACCGCGATCACATCCTCGGCAACGCCGTCGGGAACCGCCGTGAAGGCACCGATCTCCGACCACACCTGCACGTGATCCCCGGCAAGGAATCGCCGATGGTAGGACGTCACGGGCCTCGCAGTACAACACCGAGGATCTGCGAGCCCAGCGTGAACAATAGGCTGCACCGGTCGATGCCACGAACGGCCGAGATCTGCGTGATACCGGTAGCGCCCACCCGCAGACGAAGGTGCTCGCTCATGTAGCCGCGATCAGTCCGCTGGACTGTCGTGGGATTGCTCGGCGGGCGAGGTGTCGTCTACGGGCTTGCCGAGAGCAGCAGGTTGAGCGCGTTCACGGACGGTCGTGCAGGAACCACGCGTCGCTGCGGGTCGCGGCGAGCGCGAGCGCCCACGGCGGCATCTGGAGATTGCCACCGACCGCCTTGAGCTGCTTGGCAAGCCGCCATGCGTCTGGACCGAGCGTCGGCGGCCGGGCGACGACGAACTGCAACATCGTCGTCCAGCAGGCCACCAACTCGGCACCGCAGTGTCGTTCCCACTGCCGGATCGCCGCCGCCAGCCCCGCCGGCCCGTCGGGCCGAGCAGCGGCGTAGTAGCTGACCCAGACCGGTGCCAGCCACTGATCCGGTGTTGGCAGGAGGACGAGCTGCACGTCCCGCGGCGTGTACCAGGCCCGCGTGCCGACGAAGTGCGCCGCGACGCCATGCCCCAGCTCGATGAGATCCGGATCGGCGATAATCGCCTCCCAGAGCCATCGCTCGACGGCCAGCCGGGTCGTGGGCAACGGCAACTCCCGCTCGGCCCGCGCGGCGAGGTTGACGTAGCCGAGGCTGCCCACGTGCAGGTACAGGTCGTTCGGACCGACCGGGTCATCGTCGCCCCAGTTACGGTAGACCGACCAGGGGTCGACGGCGCGAGCTGCCCGCTCCAGCGCGGCGATCTCGTGCGGCTCCGGCTCGTGGTACAACTCCCCAACACCCGTCAGCACCGGCCACCGGCCAGTCAGCGCCACCACCGATCGGGCCGCCCGCCAGGACTCCAGGACCCGCGCCGGCACAACGCCCTCCACCAGCATCGTGTCGCCCAGTCCCTGCTCCACCGGATGCCCGTTGAGTGCCGTTCCCCGCAGTGCCACGACAACCTCGCCCGGATCGTCCATCACCCGCACCACGCCAACGACCGTACCGTGACGAGCAGCCACGGTCGGTGCCCCACTTCACCAAGGGCATCACCGGCACCGCGACGCATCGCCGCTGGTGGCGATTGACGGCCTTGATCAGGTGCGCACATAAGTAGCCGCTGATCGATCCTTACGCGTAGTGAGGTTTAGCGGATCTGAGACAGGACGCTGACGATGGCGGCGACTACGTCGAAGGACGCTGGGCCCTTGCCTCGGATCCACAGCAGAGGCGGGACTCCGCCGCGGACCCATCCCGAAGGGGGTAGCTCGAGAGGCCATGGCAGGCCGGGAGTGAGCGTGGTTGCCTCGAAGTCGAAGAAGTCGATCTCATCGTGGGGCAGCCGATGCATGGAGAAGTAGTGGATGTCGCGGATGGACAGGGTCGTCTCCGGTTTCGGATGGATCGGGCGCAAGCTGAGCTCCATGGCGTCAACCGCGCCGGTGACCGAGAAGGAGAGGTGCTCGAGCCCGTACCCTTGGAACGACGCAAGCGCGTCATGGACGGGGCGAACACGTCGAGGTTGTCGCTCACCGCACAATTGTCCGGTGCCCCGGCCACCCGGAGCACCGTCCCCCGCCATGGCCGGACTTCTGGTCCCCGCCAGCGGTTCGACCAGAGACATCACCACTGAAGCGACCCGAAATCCCGTGGCTCCAGGCCAGGATCGGTGTCAACCTCACATTTGACGGTACGGCCATGGATCAGCGCACTCTGGACCGGGTCACCAGGTACGTCGTCGCCCTCGCAGAGTTCGACCGGAACGCTCGAGCGGCGATGTGCGGCGACGTCAGCAACGAAGAATCCGCGGTCCGCGTATACCTGGAGCACCATCTCCACGAGCCGGATCTGATCCGCCCGGTGCTGGGGCTCGCCTCCGGCAGCGTCGTCAGCGTCGACGCATTCGTTGGTGCGCTGCGACTCCGTGCAGTTGCCTTCTACTCCGGCACGGAGATCTCCGAGCACGAGGCGATGTTCGACTACTCGATCGATCCTGACGGTACGCAGTACCTCCTCGCGGTCCGGTTCGACACGCACGGCCGAGTCGACCGCATCGACATCGAAAGCTGACCACGATTCGGGGTCGCCGACGCTCATGACGCGCGGAGCACCACGAGCTCGATCGGGTGTCCGCTCATCTATAGCCGCAAGTTGCTGCGTGCTTGCCGACCCAGTGATCGGCACGGACGGTGACTGCCTCGGCGAGGCCAAGGCTTCACTGTCTCTGAAGAGGTTCAGGGGCGTGCGTCGTATTGGGTGCGGGCTTCGAAGACTCGGTCCATGTGCAGCTCCGCCCAGTTCTTGATCGCGACCATGACCGGAAACAGTTCATGGCCGAGCGGAGTGAGTTCGTAGTCGACGCGGACCGGTACCGAGGCCGTGACCGTGCGGGTGACCAAGCCGTCGCGCTCCAACGTGCGCAGGGTCTGAGTGAGCATCTTCTGGCTGACACCGGCGATGCGGCCGGCGAGTTCGCCGTGCCGCTGCGGACCGCCGGCCAGGGCTGGGATCACCAGTGCGACCCACTTGTCGGTCAGCCTGCTCAGCAGCTCGCGGGTCGGGCAGGCTTCCAGGAACGCGTCGTAGTCGCGTTTGGCCTGTTCGCGACGTTGCGCCGCGGTCGTCGTCGCCATCTTTCCTCCATCGGTGCCCTAGGTACTTCGCGGTGCCTACTTTCTCATGGTGCCCGCTGATTCGTACGGTCTTGGTGATCACGAGAGTCCACCAAGGAGACAGCGATGCGTGCAGTGAGCTACACACAGTTCGGCGGGCCGGAGGTCCTGCACGTGACCGACGTGCCGATGCCCGAGCCGGGGCCGGGGCAGGTACGGGTAAGGGTCGCCGCGTCCGTCGTCCATCCAGTCGACCTGATGATCCGCGCCGGTCGGTTCCCGGCGCCGCTGCCGACCGGCTTGCCGTACACGCCCGGCTGGGATGTCGCCGGCACCGTCGACGCGGTCGACCCGGCGGTCGAGCAGTTCACGATCGGCGACGAGGTCATCGGCTTCTCGCCATGGCTGCAAACCACGGTCGGTGCCCACGCGGAGTACGTGGTGCTCGACGCAGCCTGGCTGACCCCCGCGCCCGCTGGCGTCCCCGCCACCGAGGCGGCGACCCTGCCGACCAACGGCCTCGCCGCCGCCCAGGCCCTCGACCTGCTCGCGCTCTCGGCAGGTTCGACCGTGCTCGTCACCGGCGCCGCCGGGCAGGTCGGCGGGTTCGTCCTGACGCTGGCCCGAGCGACCGGCCTGCACGCCACGGGACTCGCCGGAACCGACGACCGTGAGTTCGTCGAGTCGCTGGGCGCGGCATTCCTGCCGCGCTCCGACGACCCGACGGGGACGTTCGACGCGGTCATCGACCTAGCGGTGATCGGCCCCTCGCTGCTGGACCTCACCCGGGACGGCGGCGGCTACGTGGCCGCGTCACCTCCGCTTCGCCCGGAACCGGTACGGGGAATCCGGACCTTCGCACTGAACGTACTACCGGACGGATCGCGGCTGGGTGAACTGGTCAAACTCGTTACCAGCGGCGACATCCCGCTTCGGGTCGCCGGCGTGTACCCCTTCGCCGAAGCCGCGGCCGCTCACGGTCGGCTGGCCCAAGGCGGCGTCCGCGGCGGCGTGGTAATCGTGCCATGACCCCAGCCAACCTCCGCCGTCACGATCGACTGACGCGCCCCACGGTGAGTACGCCGCCTGCGCCACGCCGTGCCGCGGCGTGAGCACCTTCACCCGATCGGCCGTGAACACCTCTACCGGCCAGATGTAAGCCGTCACCGGGGTCGACCTTTTGCCCGCAGCCTGTTGCACGTGCGTTCGTCGCTCCCGCTCAGATCCTGGACCTCGAGCCCTGTTGTGGCGTGGTCGGTCCTATCGAGCGTCAGCTGGCGACGGTGAGCACGTTCCCGCCGCGGCGCACGCTGGTGGCGGACATGACCACTCGCCCTAGCGACGCTACATATCCCGCCGCAGACAACCCACTGGCGTACGAAATCTAGCGCCGCCGGTGTTACCAAAGAGGGAAACTGCCCATGCTCATCACCATCGCCAACGTGCTCGCCGGACTGATCGGCGCAGGCTGCATCTTCATGGGCGTGAACGCCTTCCGGGCGCCGCAGGCCGCAGCCGGCTTCGGCATCCCCGGTACGCCGACCGAGGACCGCAACTTCCAGGCCTGGCTGTCCGTCAAGGCCGTGCGCGACATCGCCTCGGGGATCTTCATCTTCGTCCTGCTGGCTGGAGCGACCCCCCACCTGCTGGGCTGGTTCTTGCTGGCCGCCGCCGGCATACCCGCCGGCGACGCACTGATCGTGTCACGCAACAACGGGCCCAAGGCGGCCGTATACGGTGTCCACGGGGCTACCGCCATGGTGATGGCGGCGATCAGCGTCCTCCTCCTCGTTGCGTGACCACGGGTCGCGCCGCTTCGGCTGACGATCGCATCCACTGAAGGGACAGCCTCGCTCCATGCGCAGCTTCGAGATCAGCCCGATCGGTACGGTCCGAAACGACAGAACGGAGGTCCAGCACACCGACCACTGGGGCGCCGTCCGCAGCACGATCAACATCGACGAGCGCTTCGGCGACGCGTGTCTGCAAGGGATGGAGGGCTTCTCCCACGTCGACGTGCTGTTCATCTTCGACCAGTTCGCGGAGCGCGACGACTACCGCGAGCCCCGCCCGTACCGCGGCCGAGCCGACCTCCCGCCCGTCGGCATCTTCGCCGGTCGCGGTCCCCGCCGACCGAACCGCATCGGGGTGACGTGCTGCGCGATCGAATCCGTCCGCGGCCGCGAACTGACGGTGGTCGGCCTCGACGCGGTATCGGGCACCCCCGTCATCGACCTGAAGCCAACGATGACGCAGTTCCTGCCGGTAAACGTCCAGCAGCCGGAATGGGTCAGCCGCCTGATGTCGGAGTACTTCCAGCCGTAAGCGAGAGCTTGACGGCAGAGCCGATCCCCGAGCGCATCGACCTCGCATCCACAACTTCGTCAACCCCAACCAGACTCAGCGACCTTTCCTAAAGATCTTTTGATATTCCGGTGAGTCGCTGCGGGCTGATGCCATTGGCAGGCAAGACAATCA